>JASFOC010000160.1:0-5977 GCA_050116715.1 Gammaproteobacteria bacterium | reverse complement strand
ACCGAATTTCTGACCGGCACTCAGGGCACCGGGCTTATCTACAGCGTGTTCTCGCATTACGGCCCGATGAAGACCGGCGAGTTTGGCCAGCGTAACAATGGCGTACTCATCGCCAACGGTGCCGGCAAGGCACTGGGTTACGCCCTCTTCAACCTGCAGGAACGCGGCCGCCTGTTCATTGGTCATGGCGAGGCCGTCTATGAAGGTATGATCATCGGCATTCACTCACGCAGCAACGACCTGGTGGTGAACCCGTTGAAAGGCAAGCAGCTCACCAACATCCGCGCCGCGGGTACGGATGAAAATATCCTGCTGACACCGCCGATCAGGATGAGCCTGGAACAGGCGCTGGAATTCATCGACGACGACGAACTGGTGGAAGTCACGCCGAACCATATCCGCCTGCGCAAGAAGCAACTGCTGGAGCATGAACGCAAGCGTGCTTCGCGCGGTACCGCGACCGCCTGAGCATCGAACTTGTGCAGGATGCCATGGTATGCAACCCTGCCGCAAAGGTGGCATGAATGGCAGGGCATGACTTCGACATCCTGGTGGTGGGTTCCGGTCCCGGCGGGCAAAGCGCCGCGCTGCAGGCCGCCGCGCTCGGCAAGCGCACCGGGCTGATAGAGCGCAAACCCAGGCTCGGCGGTGTCAGCCTCCAGACCGGCACCATACCCAGCAAGGCGCTGCGGGAAGCGGCCTGGCTGACCTCACGGTTTGCCGCCCGCGGCATGCGCGAGGCCTCCGCCTCCCGCAGTCCGGTGCAGGGTGGCTTTCTCGGTGAAGCCATCAGTCGCAAGCAGCGCGTTATCGAAAACCAGGCAAACCTGCTGCTGCAACAGCTCATGGCGGCCGGCGTCACGTTGATACCGGGCGAGGCCGCGTTCCACAACGCACATACCCTGAACATCCTGCGACCCGACGGGGCCAGGGACCAGCTCAGTGCCGACATTATCATCCTGGCAACGGGGTCCCGGCCGCGCCGCCCGGCAGAGGTTCCCTTTGACAAGGAGCGGGTGCTGGATTCCACTTCCCTCCTGCAACTGCGGCGCCTTCCGGAACGCCTGCTGGTCATCGGCGGCGGTGTCATCGCCTGTGAATTCGCCACCATGTTTGCACCACTGGGCGTCAGCGTGCGGCTGGTGGATTCTCACCGGCACCTGCTCGCCTACCTCGACGAGGACATCCTGAAGATCCTGGAAAGCGACCTGTGCGACATGGGCATCCAGCTGCACATGGAAACGCGCGTCAGCGAGATTACCCGGGTAGATGACCGTGTGGTGGTGGCAACCTCGCAAGGTGGCAAACTGGAAGCCGACGTGCTGCTGTATGCCCAGGGCCGGGAACCCAATTACGACAGGCTGGAGCTGGAACGCGCCGAGCTGGTTGCGGACGACCACGGCTGGGTGCGCATCAATGAACAGCACCAGACCAGCCAGCCACATATCTACATTATCGGCGACCTGGCCGGGCGTCCGTCGCTGGCCGCCACCGCCATGGAACAGGGCCGGCTCGCGGTCCAGCATGCCTTTGCGGCGAAGCGACTGCTAGCGACCGGCCACCTGCCGATGGCCATCTACACGATTCCGGAACTTTCCTGGACCGGGGAGACGGAACGCCACCTGCAGGAGTGCGGCATCGACTACGTCGTCGGCAGGGCACATTTCTCCGAGACCGCCCGCGGCCAGATCATTGGCGAGGAACACGGCTTCATGAAGATACTGGCCGCAACCGCGACCCGCGAACTGCTTGGCATCCACATCATCGGCGAGTCGGCCAGCGAGCTGATCCACGTCGGCCAGATGGCGCTGAACTGCGGCGCCACGGTCGATACACTGGCCGCCTGTGTCTATAACTACCCGACCCTGGCGGAATGTTACAAAACCGCCGCGCTGGACTGCCTGCAACAATTTCCTGCGTAACGCAGCCCGGAAAAGGGAAGCAAACCATACTCCAGTGAAGTCGCCTGCGGGCGGCGTTATGGGCCAGGACACCACCCCCGGCAACACCCGAAGATGCACAGCCCTCCGGTCAGAGTGCTGACGAATCATCGCGGCCAGTGAACCTGGATTATCTTTCGCTTAAAACCCCTTATATTGAATGGAAAATAATCCCTTACACAAAATATGGGGTTTCTGATTTTATATATATTTTATATAGGCTTATCAAAATTTACATTGACTTTTATAGGGTATTTATTTAGAGTCCACCCTAACGGAGCAGGTTCGGCACGGAGGTCGGGGGCAAAACAGTGACAGGTCGTGGCAGTCACAGGCTTTATAACGATTTGGAGGAGTAGACATCATGCACATCACAGATATGGTTATGCACATTGACAACCGGCTCGGCGCAGATACCCGGCGTAACGTTGAAAAGGCCATCAGCCGCCACAAGGGCGTCATACATGCCCATTTCAACGAGACAAGACCACACCTGATGCTGGTCTCCTATGACAAGGAGCGCACTTCATCATTTGAAATCCTGGCCCAGATGACCTGCCAGCAACTTTGTGCAGAACGCATCGGCTAGCAAGCCTGCAACGCATATAAAACCCGCATTCCATGAGAGAACTGACGGCGACCCGCGGGTCGCCTTTTTTTTATGCCGGCGTGTACTCCGCCAGGTTTTGCAGTTCCGCGCCGAGCCTATCCAGCAGCACGTCGAGCTGCTGCCCGGTGTAGGACCCTGGCGCCACCCGCCCCCACACCGGTGCCGGCCAGGCAGAATCATAGCGGTAGCGCGCAATGTGGTGGATATGCAGTTGCGGCACGACATTGCCCAGCGCCGCGATATTCAGCTTGTCCGGTGAAAAGACTGTTTCCAGCACGCGGGCAAGCTGCGACGACTCCCGGATCAACTGCTGCTGGTCTGCCTCACTCAACTGGTGGATTTCGGCAACCCCTTCGCGGTCCGGCACCAGGATACACCAGGGGTAATTGGCGTCCCTGGACAACAGCAGGTGGCACAGCGGGAATCGTCCCAGGACCAGACAGTCCGCCAGTAACCGTGCGTCAATCGCGGCCACCTTGTTACGCCGGCTCGAGATCTTCGTGCCTCGCGGCAACGCGGGCAGGTGCAGCATCCGCTTCGGCCGCCGCGACGGCCTCGCCACCCAGCGCGGTCATCAGGGCCGGCAGAAATGCCGCCAGTTCCAGCACCATGATCGAGAAATCCAGGTCAAAACGGCTTACGGGATCATCCGCCTCGGTTTCGCTTTCCGCTTCCCTGACGATGTCCTCGAAGCGCAGCCGCTTGATTGACAGGTCATCGTGCAGCACGCAGGACAGCCGGTCCTTCCAGAGCAGCGCCAGCTTCACGGCATACTTACCCTGCTTGACATGATTGCGGACTTCACTGGCCCCGAGGTCCTGGTGCTTGCAGCTGACCACGCCGCCATCGGGTTGCGGGTGCCTGAGCTCACACTCGCCGCCCAGCGCGAAATCCTGCGGCAGCGGTTCACCGCCCAGCCAGCGGGTCATCAGTTCCGGGAGTGACTGCCGGCTCTTCACGGGTGTTGCGGGCAGACGTCCCAGTGTCGTGCGCAGCTGACTGATCAGCGCTTCCGCCTTTGAAGGTGAGGCGCTGTCGATCACGATGACATTCTGGCGGACATCGATGTAGGCGAACTGGTTGCTGATGCGCGTGAGTGCGCGCGGCAGCAGGTCGACGATGATCTCTTCCTTCATGCGCAGCTTTTCGCGACGGTATATCTCGCGCCCTTCCGCTGCCTCGACCTCGACGATCCTGTCTTCCAGTAACTGCCGGACCACGCCTGCCGGGATGATTTTCTCTTCCTTGCGGGCACAGAGCATGATGTAGCCGTTAGCAGCATGTACCAGCTGCTGGCCGTGACGGCCCAGTGGCGGCGCCCAGCCGGTGGCGAGCATGTCCATGCGCTTGCAGCCCTGGAAGGCATTCGCCTGCAGACGTCCTTCCAGTTCCTCCGGCGTCATTTCGAACGGCCTGCCCAACCGGTACAGCTGCAAATTCCTGAACCACATAATGCAATCACCCCCACTGGAAAGCGCCACATTATGGGGAAAGTCGGGCGCCCTTGCCAGCTTTCTGCACGGCTCCCCCGCGACAGCGGGGAAGACTTCAAAAATAAGGTTTTTTTGCAAAAACTGGTGTACTATTGGCGCGTGATCGAACAGGGGGGCAAGAATTTTCCTGCCGCTTTCGATACATGTAAAAAATGATTGCATATTTATCAGGTCATCCCGGAAGCTCCTTGCACGATTCCTGCTTCATACCCTTATTAATCTGCAATTGAATATTTGTATTAATTTTTAATAGAGGTGTTACATGGCTACAGGTACTGTTAAATGGTTCAATGAATCCAAGGGATTCGGTTTTATCGCCCCTGCCGATGGTGGTGAAGATGTGTTCGTGCACTTCTCCGCGATCACCGGTGAAGGATTCAAGACACTGGCCGAAGGCCAAACAGTAAACTTTGATGTCGAGCAGGGTCCAAAAGGTCTGCAGGCAGTCAACGTAAGCGGACAGTAACGGGACAACAGATCCCGCAACACAAGGAACCCCGCCGAGCAGCGGGGTTCTTTTTTTCCACTGCACTCACTCCTGATTGCCGGACCCTGTGTAAATGGGACGCTATCGCCCGCCTGCAAAAAAATCATCTCCCTACATCACCGCCGAGGGTTACCGCACGCTGGCGGAAGAACTCAAGGCACTCTGGCAACGTCGCGCCCGCGTCACGCGCGCGCTGGCAGCCGCAGCCGCGGAAGGTGATCGTTCGGAAAATGCGGAATACATCTACCGCAAGAAGCAATTGCGCGAAATCGACCGGCGCATTCGCTACCTGCAAAAGCGCCTCCCTGACCTCAAGGTCGTTAAAACCTCACCTGCAGACAGGGAAAAGATTTTCTTCGGCGCATCCGTCACGCTGGAAGACGACACCGGCCGCGAGGTCGTTTACCGCATCGTCGGCGCGGACGAATTCGACCCCGCCAAGGGCTGGATCAGCGTGGATGCCCCGCTTGCCAGGGCATTGCTGGCCAAGACCCTGGATGATGAAGTCCAGGTGACCACCCCCGGCGGAGAAGTGAGCTTCCTCGTCATCGGGATAGACTACCCTGACTGAAATGCTGTCAGCCCCGGATTGACTATACTAATGCCGGGTTTTTTCTGCACACGAGGCACCCATGTCCCGAACCGAACTGCTGGCACCTGCCGGTAACCTCAACAACCTGCGCTATGCCCTTGCCTACGGCGCTGACGCCGTGTATGCAGGCATGCCGCGTTACAGCCTGCGGGTGCGCAATAACGATTTTCACAAGCTGGAAAACCTGGCATCCGGCATCGAGGCAACCCATGCTGCCGGCAGGGACTTCTACCTCGCCAGCAACGGCCTGCCGCACAATGCCAAGGTCAGGACGTTCATCGCCGACATGGAGCCCGTCATCGCACTTGGACCCGACGCCCTGATCATGGCCGATCCCGGGCTGATACTGATGGTGCGTGAACGCTGGCCGGAGATGCCGGTTCACCTGTCGGTGCAGGCCAACACCATGAACTTCGCCAGCGTCCGCTTCTGGCAGCAGCAGGGCATCAGCCGGGTCATCCTGTCGCGCGAACTGTCACTGGAGCAGATCGAGGAGATACGCCAGCTCTGCCCCGAGATGGAACTGGAGGTGTTCGTGCACGGCGCGTTGTGCATCGCCTACTCGGGGCGTTGCCTGCTGTCGGGTTATTTCAACCACCGCGACGCCAACCAGGGCACCTGTACCAACGCCTGTCGCTGGGGTTACAAGGTCAAGACGGGAACGCTGGACGATGCGGGCGGCATCATTGCCGCGCACACTCCCGCAACAAATCCTGCAGCGCAGGTTTACCTGCTGGAGGAAAACTCGCGGCCGGGCAGCGATATGCCAATAGAGGAAGACGAGCATGGCACCTACATCATGAATTCCAGGGACCTGCGCGCCCTGCAGCATGTCGAGCGCCTGGTTAACATGGG
>JASFOC010000159.1:0-5981 GCA_050116715.1 Gammaproteobacteria bacterium | reverse complement strand
CCAGGTGTGCAATCCCACCACGCCGGCGCAGGTGTTCCACATGCTGCGCCGCCAGATGCTGCGCCCGCTGCGCAAGCCGCTGATCGTGATGGCGCCGAAAAGCCTGCTGCGCCACAAGCTCGCGGTATCCAGCCTGGATGAACTGGCAGAGGGTGGCTTCCGTCCGGTAATCGGCGACAGTCTGCCTGGCGATACCGCCGGGGTATCGCGACTGGTCATGTGCAGCGGCAGGGTCTACTACGATCTGCTGGAACGCAGGCAGGCAGCGGGGCTGGCGCATGTTGCCCTGGTACGCATCGAGCAGCTGTACCCGTTTCCCTGGCGGCTGCTGCGCGAGGAACTGGCGCGCTATCCGAATGTCAGGGAATACTGCTGGTGCCAGGAAGAACCGAAAAACCAGGGTGCATGGTATGCCACGCGCCACAAGTTCGAGGAAATCATTGGTGCTGAAAACAGACTTATTTATACTGGCCGCGAGGCATTGTCCGCACCGGCCGTTGGTTACGCGAGTCTGCACGTGCAGCAGCAGGAGAGCCTGGTTATCCAGGCGCTGGGCCTGTGAGCAGGATGACACCATGATGCCGGGCAGTGTTGCCGGCACCGGTAAACCGCAGTGACAGGGATAGAGAATGCAATGACGACCGAAGTCAGAGTGCCAGCCCTTCCGGAGTCTGTCAGTGATGGTGTTGTGGTGGTCTGGCACAAGCAGCCAGGCGATGACATCGAGCGTGACGAGGCGCTGGTGGATATCGAGACGGACAAGGTGGTACTGGAGGTGCCTGCACCGGTAGACGGTGTGCTCGAGCAGATCCTATCCCCCGAGGGCGAGCAGGTGACGGCGGCCCAGGTTATCGGTGTCATCAGGACAAACGGTGTCGCGAAGGCGCCACCAACTGCTGCAGGGCCGGACCAGGAACCGGGGGGAGCTGCAGTGCCGCAGCATGATCAGCCACTCGGGCCGGCCGTGCGCAAGTTGCTGGCCGAACACCGCCTGCAGCCCGGGCAGATTCCCGCCACCGGCAAGCGCGGGCGCCTGACCAAGGGTGATGTGCTGGCCTACCTGGCGCAGCAGGCTGCCCCGGCAACAACGGCTGCCGGGACGCCGGCCGCTACAGACGTTGCAACCAAACCCCCTGTCACCAAGGCACCGCCGCCGGTGGCACCGACACCGGGCCTGCCGGAGATCCAGGAGGACCGCCCGCAAAAGCGCGTGCCGATGTCGCGCCTGCGTGCCAGGGTCGCGGAGCGGCTGCTGCAGGCATCGCTCGGTACGGCCATGCTGACCACCTTCAACGAGGTCAACATGTTGCCCGTCAAACAGCTGCGGGAAAAACACGGCAAGGCATTTGCGGAAAGGCATGGCGTACGCCTGGGCTACATGTCTTTCTTCGTGCGCGCAGCGGCCGAGGCGCTGAAGCACCACCCGGACATCAATGCCTCTATCGACGGCGAGGATATCGTCTATCACGGTTTCTGCGATATTGGCGTGGCCATCAGCACGGAGCGTGGACTGGTGGTGCCGATTCTGCGCAATGCCGAGTACATGAGTCTCGCGGAAATCGAGACGGATATCCTCGAGTTCGCGGAGAAGGGCAAGTCCGGCAAGCTGGGGATGGAGGAGATCACCGGCGGCACCTTTACCATTACCAACGGCGGCGTCTTCGGCTCCATGCTGTCGACACCGATCCTGAATCCGCCGCAAAGCGCCATTCTCGGCATGCACAGCATCAAGGAGCGACCGGTTGTCATCGACGGCGAGATCGTGATCCGGCCGATCATGTACCTGGCGCTCACCTACGATCACCGCATCGTGGACGGCAAGAGCGCGGTGACCTTCCTCAGGACCCTCATCGACTTGCTGGAAGAACCGGCCAGCATGATGCTGGACCTTTGACACCAGTCATCTCGTGACCAGACGACCATGAAACAGGACTTCGACGTAATCGTAATCGGTGCCGGGCCGGCCGGCTACGTGGCGGCCATCCGCTGCAGCCAGCTGGGGATGAAGACCGCCTGTGTCGACGACTGGATCGGCAAGGATGGCAAGCCGACACCGGGGGGGACCTGCCTGAATGCCGGCTGCATCCCCTCCAAGGCACTGCTGGAGAGTTCCGAGCTTTACGAGCGCATGCATAACGGCATTGCCAGTCACGGCATCGCGGCGCGCGATGTCGAACTGGACGTCCCTGCCATGATCGCGAACAAGGACCTGACGGTGCGCGACCTGACCAGGGGCATCGAGACACTGTTCCGCTTCAACGGCATCGAGTGGCTTCCCGGGCGCGGACAGTTGCTGCCGGAACGTCATGTGCGGGTCACCGGGCACGACGGTGAGTCCCGCACCCTGACGTGTAATCACGTGATCATCGCCTGCGGTTCTTCTCCGGTGACGATCTCTGCCGCCCCGCTGCAGGCAGATGTCATCGTCGACTCGGCAGGCGCACTGGACTGGACGGACGTGCCGCGGCGCCTCGGCATCATCGGCGCGGGTGTCATCGGGCTGGAACTGGGCAGTGTGTGGCGCCGACTGGGTGCAGAGGTAACGTTGATCGAGGCGCAGGACCAGTTCCTGTCCATGGCGGACCGGCAGGTGGCGCGGTCTGCACTGCAGTTGTTTCAGAAGCAGGGACTCGATATCCGCATGGGCGCGCTGGTGACATCGACGCAGGTGTCGGACGCGGGTGTGGAGATCAACTACCGGGACAAGGACAACGCGCACGCTCTGACGGTTGACCGGCTGATCGTGTCAGTCGGGCGGCGTCCCTGTACCGAGTGCATCGCCGCAGCAGAGACCGGGCTGCTGCTGGACGAGGGTGGATTCATCCACGTGGACGACTACTGTGCCACCAACCTGCCCGGGGTATATGCCGTGGGCGACGTGGTGCGTGGCCCCATGCTGGCGCACAAGGGTTCTGAAGAAGGCGTCATGGTTGCCGAACGCATCGCAGGACAACAGACATCCCTGAACTACGACACCATCGCGGCCGTGATCTATACGCAGCCGGAAATCGCCTGGGTCGGCAAGACCGAGGAGGCCCTGCGGCAGAACGGCGTGAACTACAAGACGGGGACGTTCCCGTTTGCCGCCAGCGGTCGCGCCCGTGCCATGCGGGAAACCGACGGCATGGTGAAACTGCTCAGCGATGCGGAGACCGACCGCGTGCTGGGCGTGCATATCATCGGGACGCACGCCTCGGAGCTGATCGGCCAGGCGGTGCTGGCAATGGAATTCGAAGCCAGCAGCGAGGACATCGCGCGTACCGTGTTCGCACACCCGACCCTGTCCGAAGCCCTGCACGAGGCGGCGCTTGGCGTCGACGGCCGCGCCATCCACATTGGCAAGCAGGCGCGCAGCAGACAGTAATGCAACTGGCAGGTGCATGCGCCTGCAGTGGTAGGGGAGCGGAATACATCTACCCGGTATTTCCCGGGTCACTAACCCGCTGCGGGATACACGACGCCGGAGCTGGAGGAGAAATCAATGTCAGTGAAATATAACAGCAAGCCGCTGGTGCTTGTGCTGGGTACCGCCATGACAGCTACCCTGGCGGGTATGGGTGCGGCAGCTGCCAGTGAAAACCCGTTCAGCATGAGCTCGCTGCCGGGCGGCTACCTGCAGGTTGCCGAAGGCAAGTGCGGGGAAGGCAGGTGTGGCGCGAAGATGATGAGCACTGAGACCGCTGGGGACACCGGGGTCACAGAAGGCAAATGCGGCGAGGGCAAGTGCGGCATGCGGCAGATGGATGCCGATGGTGACGGCAAGGTCACCCGGGACGAATTCATGCAGGGTCACGAGGTGATGTTCACTGTCATCGATGCCAACGCCGACGGCGTTATTGATGCAGATGAACGTGCCGCGCACCGGGCCGGCAAGCCCGGCGGTTGCAAGATGGACTAGGGTAGTGCCGCAGGGGCCGCGGTACTGGCGTCGCAGGTGCGGGTTGCGGTTGTTTACCCGGGGGTGTCTTGTGACGCGCTGACCCAGCGTTCACCCCGGGACGTCGCTTCCTTTTTCCAGAAGGGCGCCCGGGTCTTGAGGGTGTCGATCAGGAACTCGCAGGCGCGAAACGCCTGCTGGCGGTGGGCACTGGCGGTGGCGACAAACACGATGCGATCATCGGGCAGCAAGGGGCCGACCCGGTGAATGATCAGCGTTGCGGTCAGTTCCCAGCGCGCCAGCGCCTCGCGCTCCAGGTCAGCAAGCACCTTTTCCGTCATGCCGGGATAATGCTCCAGCGTCAGCTGCGAAATCTTTTCCCCGTCATTCAGTTCGCGCACCAGTCCGGTGAAGCTCACCAATGCACCGGCGCGACCACGATTCTGCAGACGCAGTTGTTCGAGTTCACTGCCCGGATCGAAGTCTGCTGTCTGCACGCGGATCATGCGTCTAGCCTCCGGTGACCGGCGGGAACCAGGCAACTTCGTCGCCGTCCGCAATGACTGCATCCGGGCCGGCAATAACCTGGTTGATGGCGACATGCAGTCGCCGGTCGGCCAGCGCATTGTCCCAGTCGCCGCCACGTTCGCGCAGCAAGCGGGTCAGGTCGGCGACATCCCCGACACCCGCAGGCAGTTCCATCTGCTCGTCAGCGATCCCGAGGGTTTCCCGTAAACTGGCGAAATAGCGCAGTCGGATCATTTCAGATCCTCGCTGTCTGCATGCCACTCGCCGCTGCGTCCCCCGGATTTGTGCAGCAGGCGTATACCCTCAATGACCATGCCGCGGTCAACGGCCTTGCACATGTCGTAGATCGTCAGGGCTGCAACCGAGGCTGCGGTCAGCGCTTCCATTTCAACCCCGGTGGCACCCGTGACCCGGCAGGTGGTGGTGATATGCACCCGGTTGCTGTCCCTGTCCAGCGCGATGTCGACATCGATGCCGCTCAGTGCCAGTGGATGACACAGCGGGATGAGGTCAGCGCAGTGTTTGGCGGCCTGTATGCCGGCAATGCGCGCAACCGTCAGGACATCGCCTTTCCTGTGCCCGCCGGCTGCGATCAGCGTCAGGGTGTCCGGCTGCATGCGCACAAAGGCCTCCGCCCGCGCGATGCGCAGGCTGGCCGCTTTGTCACTGACGTCCACCATGCGCGCGTTGCCTTGTGCGTCGACATGCGACAGGCGGCTCATCGTGCCCACTCCGCAAAGGGGAGAAAGCTGACGGTCTCTCCCGCCTGCACGCTCGATGCTTCCCTGATTTCCGCGAGGCCGTCTGCCCATGCCACGGAACTCAGCACGTCCGAGCCCTGCCTGGGAAAGATCTGCGCAACAAGCAGGCCATCCGGTTCCGTGTGCAGCCGCACACGCACGTATTCACGGCGCTGTTTCGCGCGGTAGTCAAAGTCGGCGCGGACCGGGTAGCAGCGTGGACCGCTATCCGCACGGCCCTGCATGGCCTGCAGGTAGGGCCGTGCAAACAGCAGGAAGGTTACGAATACGGAGACCGGGTTGCCCGGCAGGCCGATGAAGGGCGTGTCGCCGATGCATCCGAAGGCCAGCGGCTTGCCCGGCTTCATCCTGATGCGCCACAGCTGTAACGCGCCGACTGCTTCAAGCGCAGCCTTGACATGATCTTCCTCGCCAACGGATACGCCGCCGGTCGTCATCACCAGGTCCGCCTGCGCGGCCGCCTGCAGCAGGGTGTCGCGGGTGGTGCCGAAGTCGTCGGCGATACTGCCGAGGTCAATCACCTCGCAGCCCTGCGCCGTCAGCAGGGCGTTCAACTGGTAGCGGTTGCTGTTGTAGATCTGCCCGGGTGCCAGTGGCTTGCCCGGCTCGACCAGTTCATCGCCGGTGGCAAAGACGGCGACCCGCAGGCGGCGCAATACCTCGACGCTGCCGATGCCGACCGAGGCCGCGAGCCCCAGGTGCGCCGCCTGCAGCAGGGTGCCGCGCGCCAGCACGGTGCTGCCGGCGGCAATGTCGTTGCCGCGCGGGCGGATGTTTGCGCCGGCGGTCACCGCGGTCTCTATCCACAGGCGCTC
>JASFOC010000158.1:0-6008 GCA_050116715.1 Gammaproteobacteria bacterium | reverse complement strand
ACCTGCTGGAGGTCTCGCTGCGGGATGACCCGCTGCGCCAGCAGTTGCGCGAGGAAACCGCCCGCGACGAAATGGCGCGGATGCAGATCGCGCCGGAGCAGGGTCAGTTCATGGCGCTGCTGGTACAACTGACGGGTGCGCGCAAGGCGCTGGAAATCGGCGTCTATACCGGCTACAGCGCCCTGTGTGTCGCCAGCGCCCTGCCCGTCGATGGCAGGCTGGTGGCCTGCGACATCAACGCGACCTGGACAGCGACGGCACAACGCTACTGGAAAGAGGCTGGACTGGATGACAGAATCGAGCTGCGACTGGCTCCGGCGCTTGAAACACTGGATGCCCTGATTGCAGACGGCGAAGCGGGCAGCTTCGACTTTGCCTTCATCGACGCAGACAAGGAAAACTACAGCGACTACTACGAACGCTCGCTGACGCTGCTGCGTCCCGGCGGCCTGATTGCCGTCGACAACACACTCTGGTCCGGCCGGGTTGCCGATCCGGCAAACCAGGATGCTGACACCCGCGCCATTCGCACATTCAATGCAGCGCTTCACCAGGATACACGCATAGATATCAGCCTGGTCCCCATTGCCGACGGACTGACCCTTGCAATGAAGCGCGCCTAGAGAAGTCAGGGCCACTGGCAGCATGGATTCCCGGAACAAAGACGCGGGCATTTTCTACCGGTACTGTACATGAGTGTGCATAGCTACGGGATCCTGCTGTACCGCTGCAGCGCCGGTCATTTACAGGTGATGCTGGTGCATCCCGGCGGACCATTCTGGGCCGGGAAGGATGCCGGGGCCTGGTCGATACCCAAGGGGCTGCCGGAGGCTGAAGAAGCGGGGCTGGAAACCGCCAGACGGGAATTTCGGGAAGAAACCGGATTCGAGGTCGACGGGGATTTTATTGAACTCGGCGTGCTGCGGCAGACCAGCGGCAAGATCGTCCATGCCTGGGCACTGCAGGGGGATCTCGACGTGGACCGGATCCGCAGCAACACCTTCACACTGGAATGGCCACGCCGTTCCGGCACGCTGCGGGAGTACCCCGAGGTAGATTCCGGCGGCTGGTTTTCCCTCAAGGAAGCCCGCAGCAAGATCAATCCCGGACAGGCCGGATTTCTCGAACGGCTGCAGGAAAAACTGGAAGCATCCTGATGGACCACAAACGCCCCCCCTTTCACCTTGCCATCCCCGTGCATAACCTTGCCGAGGCGCGCGCCTTCTATAGCGGTCTGCTGGGTTGTCCGGAGGGGCGCAGCGCAGCGTGCTGGGTCGATTTCAATCTCTATGGACACCAGCTGGTCTGCCACCTCGCACCTGTGGTGCCCGGCCGTGCCGATGCCGGGCACCACAACCCGGTGGACGGCCACGCGGTGCCGGTGCCGCACTTCGGTGTGGTGCTTGACCGGTCAGACTGGGAGGCGCTGGCGGCGCGGCTGCAGGCTGCCGGTATGGCATTCCTGATCGAGCCTCACATCCGGTTTCGCGGACTGCCGGGCGAACAGGCCACGATGTTTTTCCTGGACCCGAGTGGTAATGCCCTGGAATTCAAGGCCTTCTACGATATCGAGTCCGGGTTGTTTGCCACCTGATGCGCCCGGTGCAATCACAAACAACCCGGCTCGATTGAAACCGCCTGAGAATGTCGGTTCATTCGAACCCGGCCCCCGTTGACCGGATTTCCGCTACTATTCATCACAAGATGCCATACCAACTTTTCGGGTGAATGCACCATGCTTGAATATGTCCTGTTCGCAGAACAGCTCAGAGACCGCTTTACTGAATGGCTGGATGACAATGGTGTCGTTTACCGGACCGGCGGGGACGGTGACGAACTCCACGTGCTCGTTGGCGAGGACCTTGCCGAGGACGTGCAGGACAAGATCGACGCGCAGTACGACCTGCTGCTGGAAGAGAGTGCCAGGATCGCCGACGCGGAGGATGACTCGCCGGATGCCGTACACCTGGTCGGTATCCAGTTCCAGTGCAGCGATGGCAGGATCGGCCAGGTGCGCATCACACCCGAACTGGCGAACCGGCTGCACCGTTGCCTGGACATGGTCGAGTTGCAGGCCTTCGTGCAACGGGTAGTCGATGCCGTGGAGAATCCTGACAGCGGTCCGCTGTGCAGGCGCTGATTCACCCGTCTTGATTCCAGCCAATCGAATCCGGTCACGATGATCGGGATTCAAAATTTCGCTGTTTTACTTATAAAATGTATCGATAAATGTATCCGGCCCTTTTCTAATACTTTTCTAATACCAACCCGGGGAGATAATTATGCTGAATACAGGTGACATGGCACCGGCCATCGAACTGCCGGATAGCGACATGAAACTGCGCAGCCTGGCTGAGTTCGCCGGCTCATGGGTGGTGGTGTACTTCTACCCGAAAGACGACACACCCGGCTGCACGATCCAGGCAAACGAATTCACCGACCTGAGCGATGAGTACGCAGATGCCGGCATTACGGTGCTCGGCATCAGCGCGGACGACTGCTACAGTCACCAGGCCTTCCGGGAGAAATTCGGACTGAAGATCATCCTGCTGGCAGACGTGGAAATGTCCGCCTGCACTGACTACGGCGTGTACCAGGAAAAGGAGAAGAACGGCGTCAGGAAAATGGGAATCGTGCGCTCAACCTTCGTGGTCACCCCGAACGGCAAGCTGGCCCATGTCGAATACGGTGTCACACCGAAGGACCATGCGCGCAAGATGCTGGAATTCATCAAGAACGCGGCTGGCTCCTGACAAGACTGAAGGAACAGGCCGCATTGACAGCAGAGGCAGGCAGGAACAGTGCCCTGCCATCCTGTTACCCTTGATTCTTGGTTGTAGTCACCGGCAGCCCGGCAAGCTTGGCATCAGTGCGCCATCCAGCAGGGTCGTCACTCGAGCCAGTCGTCCTGCCACGGACAGACAAGCCACAAACGGTTCCGGAGAATGTTGTCATGAACTGGAAAACTGCCCATCGATCCTTCTACTACGAGGATGCGCCGGAACCCGAGGACCCGTCGTTGCCACCCGCAGAGACCGCGCTGCTGTGCATCGATGTACAGAACTACGGCCTTGCACCGAAACCGACCGATGCAGAGAACGCGCGCTGGGCCCCGTTTCATGTACGCATGCGCGAGACTGTGATTCCGAACCTGCGTGCATTACAGGACAGGTTTCGCAACAACGGTATGGATGTCGTTCATGCGCGCATCGCATGCCTGCTCGAGGACGGGCGTGATCGCTCGCTGAGCCAGAAAATGCCGGGCTGGAACAACCTGCTGATGCCGAAAAATACCGAGGAGTCACAGATCATCCCCGAACTTGCGCCTGCACCCGGAGAGATCGTCGTCACCAAGACCACCGATAGCGCGCTTACCGGTACCAACCTGCGACTGGTGCTTGCCAACATGGGGATACGCAATGTCATTGTGACCGGCATCTATACTGACCAGTGTGTATCATCGACCGTACGGAGTCTGGCCGACGAGAGCTTCAACGTCATCGTCATTGAGGACTGTTGCGCTGCCGGTACCGACGAACTCCACCAAAGAGAGCTCGAAATCATCAATATGATTTACTGTCACGTGCTCAGTTGCACTGAACTGCTGGCGATCATGGGACTGCGCTAGTTCATATAATCGGGGTCAGAGCACAATTATTTCCATTAACCGAAAATTGTTCTCTGACCCCTATTTCTAATTGAATAATTTTTCCTGATAGTTATAAAAGAAATCATCTATTTGACTTATCCGTGTGCTTGCTTAAATCTAGGCCTTGTTGAAATGCACTGCATCAGGCTGGCAGTATCCGGTCAATTGCACCCGACACCGACAGGAAATCACGTTAACGCTTTTCAGGAGACAGTGTTATGCCGCTGGTCCATATGGGTGATATGTTGCGCCATGCCTACGACAACCGCTATGCCGTAGCTGCATTCGATGTGGTAAGCCTGGATTTCATTTCCGGTGTCATTGCCGCCGCAGAGGAAAAACAGGCACCGGTCATCATCAGCCTGGCGGAGTCACATTTCGGGTATTTCGACTTCGAACTGCTTATGGCGGCCGTGGTGGCTGCCGCAGAACGCACCAGCATCCCCGTCGCGATCCATCTGGATCACGGTGAATCGCTGGCATCAGCCGTGCACGCCATCAAACTTGGCTGTACCGGTGTCATGGTCGATGCCTCCGGCCTGTCGCTGGAAGACAACATTGCCCATACCAGGGCCGTCGTGGACATGGCCCATGCCTGCGGTATCCCCGTCGAGGGCGAGCTCGGCTACGTACCGGGCGTCGAGGGCGAAGACGCCGAACGCCATCCCGGGGAAGTCGTCTACACCACCGTCGCGGAGGCAAGCCGTTACCGGGACGAGACCGGTGTGGACTTCCTGGCGGTTTCCATCGGCACCGTGCATGGACGCATGCGGGGGGAACCGAAGCTGGACTTCGAGCGTCTCGCCGAAATCAATGCATCGCTAAAACTGCCGCTCGTGATCCACGGGGGTACCGGCCTGAGCGAGGACCAGTTCAGGGCCCTGATTGCGAATGGTGTTACCAAGATCAACTACTACACCGCGCTGGCAGACGCAGCCGGGCAGCGCATTCGCCTAAATACCCAGGAAGCCGGGAGCAGCAGCTACACCACCCTGTTGCGCGGCGTTCCTGCGGCCGTGCAACAGGAAGCTGCGCGCTGCATCGACATCTGGGGCAGCAGCGGCCGCGCCGAAGCGTTGCTTGCCTGCTGCCGGCCGTGGCAACCAGTCGAGCATGTGATCCTTTACAACACCGAGGGCCTCGACGATGCCGGCGTGGAGGACATGATGTCCGAAGGACGACGTGTCCTCGGGAACATTCCCGGCGTGCAGCGGGTATTTACAGGCCATGCCGTCCAGGATGGCGCCGCTTTCCGGCACTGCTGGGTCGTTAAGTTTGCCGCTCGCCCGGTAATAGAAAGCTATCGCAACCACCCCGATCACCAGCGCTACGCCGACGAATGCTTCCGACCCCACGCCGGCGATCGCCTGAGCATCGACTTCGAATAAAGCACGGTGCGCGCAAAAAAACGGGGGGGCATAGCGCAATAATTTCCAACATTAGTGGTATTTTTTTCTCTGCCCCCCGTTTTTGCGGTGCTGCTGTTTTATATTAAAATGTACTCACTTCATTAATTGTCGTCGTGAGATATCGAGATGCTGAACAGAATCATGGTTATTTTTATCGTCGCGGCATTCTTTGGGGGAGCAGTGCCGTCCCAAACCGCCCAGGCAAGGGATTATTACGATGACGATGATGACATCTGGGATCTGATGGATCCCTCCTGGTGGGCTGACGAGTTTTTCGATGACGACGATGATGATGACTGGTGGTACTATCGCTACCATCCATACAACCCCTACTGGGGCGGCCCCTACCGCCAGCATCCTCAAGTGATCGTGATACAGCCAAAGTCGAAGCCGCAAACGCCCGAGACCAGGCTGCCTGAATAGGAAATTGGGGACAGACCACGGTTTTCGATGATTTTTCGATGACCTTCCTGCCTTGCCCGGTTTTACCCGACACCTCAACATCAACGCTATTTCCTTGCTGAAACACGCATTTCCCAGCACATGGCTGCCGTTGGTCAGCAGCCATATCCCGTCGATCAAACCGGGCTCCAAATGAGCACGGAACAACCTCCGCCACCGTCTGCGGCAGTCCTCCTTCGACTGGCCGAGTGCATTGTAGAGTGAATGCGGACTCTACAGGACGTTATCCAGGCCCTGACCATTACAGCGACAACGTGACCATGCATATTCGGCTGGATGCCCCACCATGCCGGCCCGAACCGGATTGAGCGCCGTGTGCCGGTAACAAGCGGGCACAGAGGCCTCATTCTGTGTGAGACATTAGCGGAAGGCCTTTCCCACGATGTAACGGATCGCCGACAGGTCCGGTTAATGTATTGCACATAGGCCTGGCCCAGGTGCTTCATCATCAGGCCCGTGCATTCCACTCTATCGGGGGTGACCAGCAA
>JASFOC010000157.1:0-6030 GCA_050116715.1 Gammaproteobacteria bacterium | reverse complement strand
CGGCACACCGGCAGCCTGCATACAGCGTGACAGGCATTGTGAAAAACACCGGCTACGGCGCAGCATCGCACAGCGCTCGATATTCTGCTGCAAGACCCTGAGCTGCCGCACGTGGATGCCGTCGGTCACCGCGTGGTGCACGGCGGCGAGTACATCCGGCCCGAGCGCGTCACGCCCGGCTTGCTGACCCGACTGCATGCACTTGTACCACTGGCACCCCTGCATCTGCCGGCGGCACTGGCCGGCATCGCGGCGGTCAGCGAATAACTGCCGGAAGTACCCAGGCAGCATGCTTCGATACCGCTTTCCACGCCGGGCTGCCCGACTACGCCAGCACCCTGCCCCTGCCGCAACGCTATAAGCAGTGGCTGCACTTGCCACCACCCCCGGCGGTCTCGACCGCCTGGTGTTTACCGGCGGTATCGGGGAGCATGCCGCCCCGGTCCGTGGTTCGATCTGCGACGGCCTGGGACATCTCGGTGTCACAGTCAACCCGGAAGGCAATGCCGCCAGCGACCGATACATCTTGACCGACGGCAGCGACTGCGGAGTCCTGGTTATCCCCACGGACGAGGACAGTATCATCGCGCAGCATTGCCGGCACAGCCTGGCCAAGAGTACGCCACAAAACAAACTCCCGGGTTGATTTCAGGCAGCGTTCGAAGACTCGTGCAGTTGCCCGTACCTCTCGGCCACAAAGTCCCAGTTGATGATCTTCCAGAAAGCGTCCAGGTATTCGGCACGGGCATTTCGATAATCAATGTAATAGGCATGCTCCCAGACATCACAGGTCAGCAGGGGCATGCGATCCCCGGCCAGCGGATTATCCGCATTACCTGTAGTTATGATTTCCAGTCCTCTGTCTTTACCGGTAACGAGCCATGCCCAACCGGAGCCGAAAGTACCGACCGCTGCACGGGAAAACTGCTGCTGGAAGTCATCCACTGAACCAAAAGCGGCGCTCAGTGCACGCTGCAGGCCGGCTTGTGGCGACCCCTGCTGCGGTGTCAGGCATTGCCAGTAGAACGCATGGTTCCATGCCTGCGCAGCATTGTTATACACGGGACTTGAGTGTCCCGGCGCTGGCCGTGTGGCTCGAATGACCTCCTCCAGTGACACGTTCTCGTAGTCCGTGCCCTTGACCAGTTCATTCAGCTTGTTCACATAGGCACGGTGATGCTTGCCATAGTGGTAGTCCAGCGTTTCCCTGGATATATGTGGTTCCAGTGCATCCAGGGGATAGGGAAGTTCAGGTAATGTGTGCATGATATTGACCTCCTGTTGAGCATCGGACGCTGACTATTCAGGTCCTGCAATTTACAACGCATCATTAGTGCCAACCAGCACAAGACTGTTTTGCAGGGAATTCATTCACGGAAACACGCAGACAGCCTGCTGCGTATTGGAATATTCCCCAGCTCGCGGAGAATAATCCGCAATCGGTCGTTTCACGCAGAGTCAGCAGCCTTCCGGTGTACCGCGATTGCTGCAGTACCCTGTCAATAATGGACTGCAGCCGGAATAACCAACAGCTGACAGGTACGGGGGAATCTGCAGGGCATGTCAGAGCCAGCGTTTACGCCTGAAAAACAGCAACATGCCGGCGGCGACAGTGATGATTAGCAACCAAACCAGTGGATAGCCATAGTACCAGTGCATTTCAGGCATCGCCCAGGGACTTGCCGTATTGGTGACGAAGTTCATGCCATAGACGCCCGTGATGAACGTAAGCGGAATAAAGATTGTAGAAATAATCGTCAACACCCGCATGATATCGTTTAGTCGATAGCTGACGCTCGAGAGGCAAACATCCAGCAAACTCGCTGTCATATCGCGATAGGATTCGATCAGGTCAATCAGGTAGACACTATGGTCATAAACATCCTTGAAATACGGAACCAGCACCGACTCGATCAGAGGTCCTTCATACTGCAGCAGCTGCTTCACTGCCGTGCGTGTCGGCCACAACTGACCTCGCAACAGCATCAGTTCGCGTTTGAGCGCGTGGATTACGGCAAAGGAATCACGGTCAGAATGATCAAGCAGTTCAAGCTCGGTGAGTTCGATTTTCTCACCCAGCGCATCGAGCACGGGGAAGTATTCATCGATTGTCGTATCTATCAGGACATGCAGCAGATAAGCTGCCCCGCGACTCATAAAGTTGCTGGAATGTTCCTGCAGTCGAGCTCGAACCGCAGCGAAAGGATCAACTGTCGTTGAGCTTATACTGATAACGAAGTCGCCACCCAGGAAGAGATTGACCTGATCGAGATGCAACTCATGGTTATGCCAGCGCGGTCGCGTCAGGATTGCGAACAACCTGTCGTTGTAATCGTCCAGCTTGGGACGCTGCCCCTGGTTCACAACATCCTCAAGCGCCAGATCATGGATCTCAAAATTTGCCCCGAGGGCAGCCAGCTGGACTGCACCGGGAATCCCTGTGATATCGAGCCAGAGAAATCCTTCCTCAGGCAGGGTCAACGCCTGAAGTTCATCCTCATCGATCACCCGCTTCCTGCAGCCGTGCCTGTCGAACGACATCAAGTGACATTGCAAGGCCGGGGTTTCTTCAACGGCACGCTGCAGGGTACCCGGCGGCGTACCGGGCGGGTGATAACGTTTCACATGACGCCGTTGTACAGCATTGCGTAACCGCCGCTGCAGTATTGCCTTCATTGCAGACCCTCCACGGCCCCCCGGCAGCTCAAAAGTGGCCTGCGATCCCTATGATTCCGATGAGAATGAGATAGGTTGCAACAATATAATTCAGCAGACGCGGCACCAGCAGGATTGCAACACCGGCTATCAGTGCGATCCAGGGTGCGAATACCAGTAAATCCAGAGCCATCATGGTGAATTCCTCCTTCTTCAAATGCGATTATGTTTGCCTTCTTCCACTTGTGCGCCAGGCTGGGTCGACAAAAGCGCGATCACCCGGTTGTGGTCATCTGCATTGCGGGTGTGGACGCGCACACACCAATGGCCACTGCGACTCGCGGCGTCCAGCGTAGCATCCAGCGCTTCCTCATGCATCTCAAGCGCGACGCCTGCACCAATGGCAGCGCCTATCCAGGCCCCCCAGGCGGTGATCGCCAGACCGGTCAGAAGCGGTGCGGAAACAAACAGGGCCGGGCTGTGCACGGCCAGCAGGGCTGTACCAATTCCGCCAATACCTGCCCCCGCACCAGCGCCCTTGCCGGCGCCGGGCAAGGCATCCGTTACCCGCTGCCTGAGGGAGTATTGCGCCGCCCGTACAGACTGACGATCAGCGCCGGACAAATCAGGTTCGATCACAGTGATCTGCGGACGGGATAAAGGCAGATCTGCAAGCGCCTCAAAAGCCAGACGCGCCTGGCCCTCGGTTTCATAAATTGCGCCGGTCTGGTAATTCGTTGATGTCATATTACGCCCGCCTGTCGATTTCAGTTCCCTGCTTGTCCCGGACAGGAAACAACGCGGCATATGCACTGGCCCGGGATGCGTGGCTGCAGCGCATGACCGGTACACGATTCTCCTGATACTGCAGTCACCAGATGATTTGCAGCAGTCGTGCCAACAAGCCGCGGATTCCGGGCTCATCAGCGGAGCGGATTCAAGCAGCGGGTTCTACTGGAAATTTTTTCAGTCTGGCATGACAGGAGCATTGCACCCGGGTAACAATAGACCGAGACCGGCAAATACAATGTGGACAATGGCACACGGCCGGTATTATTAACCGCATGCGACGGGTCGACGCCTGCCAGGGTTGACCGCTACCCGTACTGACAGCACAGCAGCGTGTCACAGCACATGTCCGGCACGGTCACTCTGACACCTTGATGTTGTATTTCTCGATGCGATAACGAACTTTTTCACGTGTCGTCTTGAGTACCCGCGAGGTTTCTGCAACATTGCCGCCGTGTTGCATCAGCATGACCTCGATGATCCGTCCGACCATGTCATCAAGCCCCATGGAGCCATCCAGCGGCAGGCACAGCCGGTCTCCCTCGACTGCGGCACCCCCCGCAACGCCTGCAGCAGGCATCAGCGACCCGAGCTGCAACCACTCGACCGGAAAGCGGTGATCGGTCGCAAAGAGTACGCAGCGCTCCACGACATTCCGCAGCTCCCTCACGTTACCGGGCCAGTTGTGGGTTTCCAGCCGCTGCCAGACTGCATCCGCTATCTCGCTGACCTTCTTGCCCGCGATCGCGTTGTATTCTGCGACAAACAGCGGCACCAGGTCCCTGATATCGGAAATCCTTTCCCGCAGCGGCGGCAATTCCAGCTTGAAGACGCTCAGCCGGTGGTAGAGATCGGCTCGAAAGCCGCCGGCGTGTATTTGTTCCTCGATATCCTGGTTAGTCGCCGCCAGCACCTGTACATTGACCTGTATTTCCCGGTCACCTCCGAGGCGCCGCAGGCTTCGATCCTCGATAACCTTGAGCAGCTTGGCCTGCAGGTCGACCGGCATCTCGCCGATCTCATCGAGGAAGATCGTACCGCCATGTGCCTGTTCCAGCAGCCCGCGACGGCGTCCCCGGGCACCTGTAAAAGCGCCGGCTTCATGGCCAAAGAGCTCGGACTCGAGCAACTCGTGCGGCAATGCCGCACAGTTGATTTCGACCAGCGGCCCCTCGGCGCGCGGTCCTCCATGATGGACGATACGTGCTGCCAGCCCCTTGCCAGTCCCGGTTTCGCCTGTGATGATGAGGGTGCTGAAGGGCACCTGTACGAGTTTCATCAGCATTGCGCGGACATTGCCTGCCGCTGCACTGCGACCGGCGAATGATTCCGGCATATAACGCCGGGCGCGGTTCCTGCTCTCGTCATGCAGGCGTCGCCGGGCGCGGGCACCGCGTGCCGCACCGTTGATCACCAGGTCGAGATGATCCTGCTCGCAGGGCTTGGTGAGAAAATCGAAGGCCCCCAGCCGAATGGCGCGCACCGAGTCAGGCACTTCGCCATAACCGGTGAGCAGCACCCACTCACCACCCCCGCCATGCTGACGTACCTCGTCCAGCAGATCCAGTCCGTTCCCGTCAGGCAAATTGATGTCGGAGAGCACAACCAGCGGATCCAGCTCCAGGTCGAACAGCTGCTTCCGGGCCTCCTTGTAGGTCCTGGCCCAGACCACCTCCCAGGCAGCGCGCCGGAAGTGTCGCGCCAGTTCTGTCCCGAGCAGCTGTTCATCTTCGATGATTAACAGTGTTTCTGGCATTTCAACTCCTGCTGCAGGGCAATTCCAGTGTGACACAGGCGCCGTGCGGAACCTGATTCGAAAGCCGGATTCTACCGCCCTGCGCACGCGCAAAGCGCTGTACCATGGACAGGCCCAGGCCCGTCCCCCCGGCACGATGGGTAACAAACGCCCGGATACCGGAGTCAAGCAAGTCCGCGGGGAAACCGGGGCCATTATCACGGATGTCCAGGTGCAGGTTGCCGTCGACGAGATGGCCCCTGATGACAATCCTGCCGCCCGCAGCACCCAGGGCCTGGGTGGCATTGAGAAGCAGGTTCAGTAATGCCTGGCGAAACAGGGCATCAGGCAGGCGGCACACGATGTCCTCGTCAATCCGCTGGTCAACGTGTATCTGCGCCGTGATCTGGTAACTTGCCAGCACAACGAGATCCCTGACTGCCCTTGCGACGGACACGTCACGCAAGACCTCCGGTTTGTGACGGGACTGGTCGAGCAACGAGTTCAGCACGGCAATAATGCGATCGATTTCTCCGGCAACGATGTCGATCCGCTCCACATACTCGGACGCATCCGGCTGCCGGCTCAAATCCTGGCGCAGGTTCGTACACGACATCTTGACACCCGCCAGGGGATTGCGCAGCTCATGTGCAATGCGCGCCATCGTTTCGCCCACGGCTGCCAGTCGCTCGGTATTGGCAAGGCTGCGCTGTTGATCGAGCAGCACCCGCGCTGCATTCTCTACCTGGATCTCGAGATCCTGTTCACGCAGGGCATGCTCGTCCTCCAGTTCAGCCAGGCGTGTCACCATTGAATTGTAGTTTTCCGTCAGCGGGCGCAGCAGTGGATCA
>JASFOC010000156.1:0-6036 GCA_050116715.1 Gammaproteobacteria bacterium | reverse complement strand
GTGACAGCCCGGGCAACCGGATATTCAGACAGGTCACTGCAGATGGGGTTGAAATAGTTCTGGGTAAACTGGAACCGCGTACCCAGGGTCATTTCCGTTGCATTGATGACAACAAATGGCCCACCAGACGACTGCAGGTCAGCGAAGGTGGCATGGTCGAATATGGTTTCATCGTAGAGCTGCGTTGCCAGGTCGGCTCGCGTGAAGGTGGGCGATAGCAGCCGGCCCCAGTTGACAGGATTGAACATGACTTGCCGGGTCAGTTCGCCCTGGACATCGCGGCGGAGAAACACCCGCTCGTAATCTTCAAAAATACGATCCCTGAATAGTCCGAAATAGGCTGCCGTGAAACTTCCACCGGACACGCCGCTGATCGCGTCCACCTCGTCGGAGAGGCGGGACATTTGCCCCCCACGACTGACTTCTGTCGCGTGCAGTTCTTTGAGTACACCGTAGGAAAATGCTGCGGCACGGGTGCCACCACCGGAGAATGCGAGTAAAACCAGTACTTCGCCACCTCTGCCTGACTGCTGCGGCATGTTCCTGAACTCGTAACCCGATCCGGGATCGACCTGTTTCAATGCGGGATTGGCCGGATAGATTGTCGAACATCCCGGCAGCAACAGCAGCAGGCAACAGGAAAAAAACACTGTGCTGAGATGTGTCCACACAGGGACGCCACAACGGCGCATCAAGCCATGATCCATCTCGGTTTCTCCAAAGTGCGCTTTATGTTAACCGGCCACAGGTCGGCAATACCGTCTGTGTCGGCCATTCAGTAATCCGGCTAGCGCTCCCTGCAGGCGCCGAACACTACGACGCTGAAAGCATCCCCGGCAGCATTCAGAATCATCTTCCCGGTATCCTCCGCTATGACCAGGGTCCAGGCAATACCATCGCGCACACCCTCGACACCGTCATCCGCGCCCTGCAGGATCAGTTTCCCATCCAGGTGTTCAACACGTTCTACCGGGGTCTGTGTGGTGGCACCGAGAATAACGTTATTGGCGGCATCCACCTCCAGAAAGTCAGGCAGATTGACATCTGCCGCATCCAGTGCGGAACAACCATAGCCGGAAATACATTCATTGACTGTCTGGGTGGCACATAGCAGGGGCTTGCTGCCATCGAAGGTTGCAGCGCTGACACCGGCAGAGAGCATAACCAGTGCCATGAGTGTTGCGGGTTTCATAATGTTGTTCATGACTGCTCTCCCCTATTTGACCGTGTAGCCACGCCCTTCCAGGCAGGCGGAATAGGCACGGTTATAATTGTTGCGGTTGTTGGCATAACTGGCTGACTCCTGCTGTGCCCACTGCTGTTGCTGTTGTTCTGTTTGCCGGTTGCTGCTGCTCTGGCGCACACCACCGATGAGACCCCCTGCGGCAGCGCCCCGCTTCGCCGCTTTGGAACTGTCGCCGATAATCGCACCCAGTGCCGCGCCGCCCAGCGCGCCCTTGACAACCCCGCCGGATTTCTTCTGGCCACTGGGCGCCGGTGTTGATGTCACGGGTGCCGCCATCGGGTCAAAACCGGTGTCCTTCTTGGCCCAGTTGTAGCACTCGTACTTGTCCTTATCCATCTGCTCGTCGCTTTGTCCCTTGGCGGGATAGATGTAGAGTTCCTGTGCGCCAGCGCTCGAGGTTCCCAGCAACAAACCCAGGATAATGGCTGCGGTCTTGCATGAATAATTCATTGATGGTCTCCGTTCAGATGCTTGTTAACCTGGTCCTGTACATTGATTCAGGGCACGGATAATAACGGCTTGCCGGGCAAATCACACCCTCGCGCCGGTAGTTCGCACGTTTATGCAAACATTCACCTGGAAAATCTGTCGAACAGTCTATCAACAGGCTACGTGTTCCTGATACAGGATCATTGCCGTTCCGTTAACATTTCATTGCCATGCCGGGAACGCTGCAGCCGATAACCGCCAGCCAGTAACTCATTGAAACCGCTGGATCCCGAAGCGCCGCCCCGCGCTTTCCGGGATGGGGAATCTGACAGCTTTTGCACATGCTTTGAACCATTGACCTGTGCTGTGTGAGCCTCAATCCGACTGGCACGTGGATTATCGTGACAGTATAAAAGCGACAGCGGTGATATTAGGATATTGATGTCTTTTATCGGACAGCGACTTTGATGCATACTTCCGGCAGCAGTAATTTTGCCACTCAAAACAGGAGCAAGGACGATGCTATATACCCTACCAGCCGCCAAGGCCGGTTTGATCATGACGGCGGGCAAACGATTTTGCGGCGCCATGCTGGCCCTCATGCTTGGCATCAGCGGTTGCAGCACGACAAATCCCTACACCGGTGAGCAGGAAGTCAACAAGACCAGCAAGGGGGCGGGTATCGGCGCACTGGCAGGACTGACTACGGCTATCCTCGTTGGCGGCGATCGCAAGAAACTGCTGGCGGGCGCCGGCATTGGCGCGCTGGTTGGTGGCGGTGTCGGTTATTACATGGACCGCCAGGAGGACAAGTTGCGCCAGCAACTGCAGAGTACCGGCGTCAGCGTCACCCGCAACGGTGACAACATCATTCTGAACATGCCGGGTAACATCACCTTCGCCACCGATTCCAGCAATATATCGGCGAATTTCTACAAGGTGCTTGATTCCGTCGCGCTGGTCATCAAGGAATTCGAGAAGACCTACGTGGATGTCGTAGGATACACCGACAGCACCGGCGCGGAGGCATACAACCAGCAATTGTCCGAGGCGCGCGCCAGCAGCGTGGCCCGCTACCTGGAATCACAGGGTGTGCTGGCGGCGCGAATCGTCAGCAGCGGCATGGGTGAATCCAACCCGATCGCCAGCAATGATACGGCCGAAGGTCGCTCGCTCAATCGGCGCGTGGAAATCATCCTGACACCAATCACCTGATCGCAGCAGCACCTGAGAGGACAAGAGACCCGCCACGCGCGGGTCTTTTTTTTGCCTTAATGCCACCCTGGAAACTGCCGGGTTTACTGGCAAGGGTGAGCGCCATTGACTCGCAATCGGCGGCTTCGAACTTATACTCCGAAAACAAGAACAGGCTGCAAACCGCTGAAAATCATCATAATAAGATACGCAAGCCAATCCGACAATGCTGACTGGCAAATACCCGCCACGACACAACAACATTCCGATATTGCTTGTTTAATCAAGGGTTTTCCAATATCCTTTGCGCGCTTTTCAGGTGCCTCACTGGCGCGTTTCTTCACTTCACCACCACGGGACAGGAAATGAAACACCCTATTTCTGCCATCATCACACTGTTACTGGCCACACTGCAGTTCAACAGCCCGGCTTTTGCCTACGGATTTCCGATCCACAATCCCTACGAGGCGACTGTCGTCGGGACACCACCTGACGAGATCTATGACTGGAAGTACCCGCGCGAGGTGAAAACTGAAGTCCTCAAGCTCAATTTCGACAAGGATCTGGAAGGTATCCCGCTGGCCAAGACATTCGGCCTTGCCGACCTGAAGCTGCTGTTTGCCCGGCAGGATAAAGCTGCACCGTTGATTTTCGTCATCGCCGGGACCGGGGCCTCCTATGAATCACCCAAGGTGATGTTCCTGCTGAACACTTTTTACCAGGCCGGATATCATGTCATCACGATTTCCTCGCCGACCAAACCGCCGTTCATGGCGGCCGCATCCAGCACCAACCTGCCGGGCCTGACGAACTATGATGCCGAGGACATTTACAGGGTCATGAAGCATGCGCTGAAAGTTGTCAGCGACAAGATCGAGATCACGGAAAAATACGTTACGGGCTACAGCCTCGGCGGCATCGATTCAGCCTTTGTCGGTTACCTGGATACACAGCGCAAGGAAATCAACTTCGACAAGGTGCTGATGATCAACCCGCCGGTCAACCTGTATACCTCGGTCTCCAACCTGGATAACATCATCCCCAACTATCGCAAGAAGCACCCGGAGGTGACCGGCAAGCAGGTCTTCGATGACGTCTTCGAACGCCTGGCCGCACACTTCAAGCAGACCGGAAACGTCAAGTTCGGGCCGGAGACGGTTTACGAGCTCCAGAAAGGCCCGTATGCCTTGCCGCTCGCGGACGTCGAGCTTTTGATCGGCATCTCTTTCCTGTTTTCCTCGGCCGACCTGGCATTCACCTCGGATGCATTGAACCACACCGGCTGGATCATCCCGGCAGACGAGAACTACAACCCGATGTCCAGCGACCTCACCTACTGGTACAAGCGCTCGCTGCGCTGGCAATTCCTCGCCTACTTCGACAAGATGATCGTACCCTGGTGGCAGGAACAGCACCCGGGCGATACCCGCGACGATATCATCAACAAGGTCAGCCTGTATGCCATCGAGGACTACCTGCGCAACAACAAGTCCGTGGGTGTCATGACCAACAGTGATGACATCATCCTCGGGCCGGGTGATATCGAGTACCTGCAGGAGGTGCTTGGTGACCGCGCCAAGATCTATCCCTATGGCGGCCACTGCGGCAACATGGAGTACACGCAGAACGTCACCGATATGCTGGATTTCTTCAAAAACTGATCGCGGAAACGGAATAGCACAATGAATACACTCCTGAACAAATTGTTACTCGCCGTTGCCCTCGCAACCGGTCTCTGGGCCGGGACGGTCTCTGTCGCCCAGGCACAGGCTGACGTCAGTGAACTTGGTAACATCGACGATCTGCGCGATCCGCAGATGTACCGGGAAATAGAGGCACGCGCGAATTCGCTGGACTTCCTCGATGTCTACGACCCGCTGGAGCCGTTGAACAAGCGTATCTATGCCTTCAACCGCATCTTCGATGACTACGTGTTCCTGCCGGCACTCAAGGGCTACCGTTTCATCTTTCCGCAATTCGTGCGCAACCGTTTCCAGGATTTCTGGGCAAACATCGGTGAAATACCCAATATCTACAACTCGCTGCTGCAGCTCAAAATCGAGAGAACAGCAGCGAGCAGCTGGCGCCTGATCGTCAACACCACGGTAGGCATCGGTGGCCTGTGGGATCCTGCGACCAAGTGGCTGAAGATCGAGCGCGCCAACGAGGACTTCGGCCAGACACTGGGACACTGGGGTGTCGGCCCGGGGCCGTACCTGGTCCTGCCTATCTTCGGGCCTTCCAACCTGCGTGATACCACCGGTCTCGTGGCTGACTACTTTGCCGAGAAGGAAATTGATTTCCTCGGCGTAAAGGAAGCCGAATCCCGCGACGACACCGGCGGCTGGACGCTGAAGATCTTCGACGCACTGAATGCACGTGACATCACACCCTTCCGCTACGGCATGCTGGGTTCACCGTTTGAATACAACAAGGTGCGTTACCTGTTCGAAAAGCAGCGCCAGTTGCTGGTCGACGACTAGCGCTAACCCCGCCTGAACCCGAAAGGCCCGCTCGTGCGGGCCTTTTTTTGCATTGAGGGAAAATGGGGACAGACCACGTTTTATGCTCATATTACAGAAGCTGTCTATAAAACGTGGTCTGTCCCCATTTTCACCCCATTTTCACACGTACCGGTCCGGGTAAAGCGGCGCCAGTCCGGGGGCGGCATTTACACGATCGGCATGCGCCACGGGCAGGCCGTTTTTGAACTGCTGCCACAGCGCATCTCCCTGCCAGGCCGCGTTGCCGGCTGCATATAAGGCCTGCTCCAGCGCACCTAACGGCCCGGCATCCACGGACAGGCGCCGTTCCAGTGCCGCCAGGTTGCGCGGCGGGTCCGCCGGCCACTCGATCGCCGCCAACTGCAGCAGGGCCCGTGCAGCTGTCTCGGGATCATGTCCGTTGCAGGCCTGCTGCAAGGTTGACAGCGTGGCATCCCGCTGCTTCCTGTCTGCGGTTGCTGAAGCGATGAGGTTGTCTGCAGGACCCGCGACCCCGACTGGCCGGTGCCGTGAGCGAGCCGCCAGCCACGACAGGCCGATGATGATGCATGCCAGCAAAACGATGCCCGCAATCCAGGGCCAGTATTGCTGCAGCCCGTGTTGCCAGCTGCTTTCCGGCTGCGCGGCAGTAGCGGCAGGTGCAGTACGTTCAGCGGCGGGCGG
>JASFOC010000155.1:0-6044 GCA_050116715.1 Gammaproteobacteria bacterium | reverse complement strand
CCCCGAGTTCATCGGACATGAGCACCATGTCCGCGCTGGCATGGCTGATGTCTGCGGCACTGCGCATGGCGATCGAGACATCCGCGGCGGCGAGCACCGGTGCGTCATTGATGCCGTCTCCCACCATCACCACAATCGCCCCCTGGTGTTGCAGTGCCTGAACCTGGCGCAGCTTGTCGTCGGGTCGCATGTCGCCGTAGACCTCGGGGATACCGACCTCGGCGGCAACCTGGCGGGCCGCCCTGGCATTGTCGCCGCTCATCAGCACGAGCTGCTTGCCGGCATGCTGCAGCGCCGCCACGACGCTGCGCGCCTCGTCCCGAACCTGGTCGCGCAGGACGAACACGGCGTGCAACTGCTGTGCGTCCGCCAGCAGGACCCGGCTGCCGTCAACTGTACCGGCAGGGACTGCCGCCAGGTCGGCCCGGCTGCGTTCCGCAATGAAATTTGCGTTTCCGATATACCAGTCCCTGCCTGCAATACGGCCGCTCAACCCGGCCCCCGGGACGTTGCTTATGCCGGTGGCGCTGTAGTCATGGCTGCCGGGAGCTGCCCTGACCAGCGCCTTGCCCGCGGGGTGTTCCGAGTGGGCCTCCAGTGCTGCCGCGATGTCCAGCAGGTCATCCCGGCTCCGGTCCGAAAACACCCGGGTGTCAGTGACGGCCGGTTTGCCGTGCGTCAGGGTTCCGGTCTTGTCGAATACCACGTGGGTGCTGCGCGCCAGGGTCTCCAGGCCGTGGCTGCGAACCGTTAACAGCCCGTTGGCCAGCATGGAGCCGGTGGCGGCACTGATGGCGGTCGGGGTCGCCAGCGACAGGGCGCAGGGGCAGGTGACCACGAGTACGGAAATCAAAATGGGCAGCCAGGCATCCGGTTCCACACGCCACCAGTACCAGCCTACGCCTGCTGCAATCAGGATGACGGCCCCGACGAACCACGAAGCGGCGCGGTCGGCCAGCCGGGTGATCGCGGGTTTTTCCATCTGCGCCTGGTCCAGCAGACGTACGATTTCTGCCAGCACGGTATCCAGCCCGGTCCTGTCGACGGCCATGCACAACGGACTCTCGATATTGATGCTGCCACCGATCAGCGTATCCCCGGGCAGCTTGTGCAGCGGGGTGCTTTCGCCGGTGAGCAGTGCCTCGTTGACGCTGGATTCACCCGTCTCGATATGGCCATCTGCCGGCACGGTCTCTCCCGCCCGGATCAGCACCCGGTCTCCCGGTTGCAGCTCGATCGCCGGAATGACTTCCGGCTCCGCGTCATCCGCGCTCAGGCGTGTGGCCATCGCGGGCAGGGAATGGCTCAGCTGCTCCGCCTTTTCCGCACTGCGCTTGCGCGCCATCAGTTCGAAATGACGACTTGCCAGCAGGAAGAAAATGAACATGACGACGGAGTCGAAATAGACCTCGCCCTGGCCGCTCCAGCTGGCATGCAGGCTGCCGCCGTAAGCGACCAGGATACCCAGCGATACCGGGACATCCATGCCGATGCTGCGGTTGCGCAGGTCGCGCCAGGCACCGCGCAGGAAGGGGGCGCCGGCGTATACCAGCACCGGGGTTGTCAGCAGCAGCGCGAGCCAGCGGAAAAAGGTCCTGAAGTCGCTCTCCATGCCGGACCAGTCGCCGAGGTACAGTGCGGTCGACAGAATCATGACCTGCATGCCGAGGACCCCGGCAACGCCTATGCGCCTGAGCTGGTTGCGGCGGTCGCGCTCGAAGGCCTGTTGTTGCTGCTGCGGGTCGTAGGGATGCGCGGTGTAGCCGATGTTGTGAATGGCCTGGAGGATATCACTGAGCTTGATGCGGCTGTCGTCCCAGCGAATGCGCGCCCGGTGGGTCGTGTAGTTGACCTGCACGTCGACAACGCCGGGGAGCCGGGAGACGTGGCGCTCGTTCAGCCACACACAGGCGGCACAGGTGATGCCTTCCAGGATCAGCGCGGCCTCGCGCAGGTTGTCACCGGCATCGCGGACAAAGGTCTTTTGCACTTCCGGGTGGTCATAGACCCGCGTCTGTTGAATGAAGTCCGGCAGCAGCTCGGCGCCGGTGGGCGAGGGGGCGGTGCGGTGCTTGTAGAAACGTTCATTTCCGGACGCGACGATGGCATTGGCAACGGCCTGGCAACCATGACAGCACATGGGCCGGTCGCGGCCGTCGATCCTGGCGGTGAGATTCAGTCCGCGTGGCACCGGCAGGCCGCAATGGAAGCAGGCGGGCCTGTCAGCATCACCTGCTGATGGCGGTATGTCGGGGGCGGAGCTGTCGGTGGCAGGCACTGCGGATTACCAGTAGGGCAGTCTGAAAAACGGCTAGCATACCTGAATTGGTTTGCCACTGTTTTGACCAGGGATCTTCATTTACTTGATCTGGGTCAAGTGGAGAGGCATCTCCATCGAGAATAATACCCCGCGCTAAACGGGTGATGATTCGCATGCCGGACGCAGTGGCGACACTCGCCCAAATGTTGCACACAAGTAACAAAGTCAAGGTTTTTTCCTTGTGGCTCATGCTTTTCGGGTCATTGAGGCATTGACTAGACGCCGCATGACCGGGAAACTATCGGCCGGCCAGAGAATCTGCTAGGGGAGAATTTGCCAATGGTGTTTCAACATGTTTGGGGACTGTTCACCAACCCGAAGCGCGAATGGGTTGCCATTCGCGATGACGAGTGCACCATCGGGAAGTGCTATGCGGTGCATGTGCTGATTCTTGCCGCAATACCCGCGATATCCGGTTTTATCGGCACCACCCAGTTCGGCTGGCACATCGGTGCCGGCGACCCGGTCAAGCTGACCCTGGAGAGCGCCGGCCTGATCGCCGTTCTCTATTATATGGCGATGCTGGTCGGGGTCTTCTCGCTGGGCTGGATGATCCACTGGATGGGCGGAACCTACGGCGCCGAGGTGCAATTATCACAGTGCGTGGTGCTGGCGGCCTATACGGCCACACCCCTGTTCATTATCGGCCTCATGGAACTCTACCCGGTGCTGTGGCTGAACATGGTGCTGGGCATCCCCGCACTGGCCTACACCGTTTATCTCCTCTACACTGGCGTGCCCATCATGATGGGGATTTCCGAGGATCGAGGTTTCCTGTTCTCCAGCGCGGTGCTTGCAGTCGGACTGGTTGCTTTCGTGGCCCTGCTGGCGGCAACAGCCATTCTCTGGGGAATGGGTCTGGAGCCGCAGTTCACGCGCTAGCAACACACTGTAATAGCTAACTATTTGTCAATTATCTGAGTCAGGGAGGTCGGCATGACCGATCAGCAAACCTACAACTACAAGGTGATCCGGCAGTTTGCGATCATGACCATTGTCTGGGGCATCGTCGGGATGCTCGTGGGTGTTTTTATTGCAGCGCAACTGGCGTGGCCGGTGCTGAACTTCGATATCCCGTGGCTGACATTCGGCCGCCTGCGCCCGCTGCATACCAACGCCGTGATCTTCGCCTTCGGCGGCTCTGCACTGTTTGCGACCTCATATTATGTTGTACAGCGCACCTGTCACGTGCGCCTGATCAGTGACAAGCTGGCGGCATTCACCTTCTGGGGATGGCAGCTGATCATTCTTTCGGCAGCGATCACCCTGCCGCTCGGTATCACGACCAGCAAGGAATACGCCGAGCTGGAATGGCCGATTGATATCCTGATCACCCTGGTCTGGGTGACCTACGCAGTCGTGTTCTTTGGCACCATCGCCAAGCGCAAGGTCGAGCACATCTACGTGGCCAACTGGTTCTATGGCGCCTTCATCATCACGATTGCATTGCTGCACGTCTTCAACAGTGCAGAGATCCCGGTTTCCCTGTTCAAGTCCTACTCCGCCTATGCCGGAGTACAGGACGCCATGGTGCAGTGGTGGTACGGGCACAACGCGGTGGGCTTCTTCCTGACCGCCGGCTTCCTCGGCATGATGTACTACTTTGTACCCAAGCAGGCCGGCCGCCCGGTGTATTCCTACCGTCTGTCAGTGGTGCACTTCTGGGCGCTGATCTTTACCTATATCTGGGCCGGGCCGCACCACCTGCACTACACGGCACTGCCTGACTGGGCGCAGTCGCTGGGCATGGTCATGTCCCTGATCCTGCTGGCGCCAAGCTGGGGCGGCATGATCAACGGCATCATGACCCTGTCGGGTGCCTGGGAGAAGCTGCGCACCGACCCGGTTCTGCGCCTGCTGATCGTGTCGATCTCGTTCTACGGCATGTCCACGTTCGAGGGACCGATGATGTCCATCAAGACCGTGAACGCCCTGTCACATTACACCGACTGGACCATCGGCCACGTGCACTCCGGGGCACTGGGCTGGGTCGCGCTGATTTCCATGGGCAGCCTGTACTACCTGATCCCGCGGCTGTTCGACCGGCAGCTGTACAGCCTGAAGCTGGTGGAGGTGCATTTCTGGACATCGACCATCGGTATCGTCCTGTACATCGCCTCGATGTGGGTCGCCGGCATCATGCAGGGCCTGATGTGGCGCGCGACCAATGCAGACGGTACGCTGACCTACAGTTTTGTTGAGTCGGTACAGGCCATGCATCCCTACTACATTGTGCGTTTCATTGGCGGGGCCTTCTTCCTGCTGGGCGCCCTGGTGATGGCCGTGAATATCTGGAAGACCATCGCGGGAGCCAAGCCGGCGGTTGCAACCATACCGGCACCGGCCGCGGCTCACTGAGGAGAGAAGTTATGGCGTCTGGACATGACAAGATTGAAAAAAATATCGGGTTGATGATCGTGCTGATCCTGCTGGTTGTATCGGTCGGCGGACTGGTGCAGATCGTGCCCCTGTTTTTTCAGACATCGACGACGGAGGCAGTGGCCGGCCTGGAGCCGTATACCCCGCTGCGACTGGCCGGGCGTGATGTCTATGTTCGCGAAGGCTGCTACCTGTGCCACTCGCAGATGATTCGGCCGTTCCGTGCAGAGACCGAGCGCTACGGCCACTACTCGGTGGCCGGCGAGTACGTCTATGACCATCCCTTCCAGTGGGGCTCCAAGCGCACCGGCCCGGATCTTGCCCGGGTAGGTGGACGCTACAGCGACGACTGGCACCGCGTGCATATGCACAACCCGAGAGACGTGGTCCCCGAGTCGATTATGCCGGGCTATCCCTGGCTTGAGGAAACCCCGGCGGATGCCACCCACATCCAGAAGAAGATGGAAGTGATGCGCCTGCTGGGCTCGCCCTACAGTGACGAGGATATCGCGAACGCGCCCCAGGCGCTCGAGGGCAAGACCGAACTGGATGCCATCATTGCCTACCTGCAGGGCATGGGAACGGCGATCAAGACCCGGAGGTAATGACGATGAACCTCTCGATGATACATGCGATCTGGACCGTCGTGCTGATGGTGTTGTTCATCGGTATCGTCGTCTGGGCATGGAGCGGCAAGAACAAGGCGCGCTTTGATGCGGCGGCACAGCTCCCGTTTGACGAGGACCCGGCCGTGCCAACAAACAATACTTCCAAGGAGAATTCCCATGGCTGATTTCACCAGCAGCTTCTGGAACTGGTACATCATTATCCCGACGGTCGGCGGTATCATCGGCTGCTTTCTCCTGATCCGCTGGCTGTCCACGGACATCAAGACGGACGACCAGGGCAAGAGCATGGGACACGTCTGGGACGAGGACCTCGAGGAGCTGAACAATCCGCTGCCGCGCTGGTGGCTGAACATGTTCTACATCACGCTGTTTTTCGGTATCGGCTATCTGATACTGTACCCGGGGCTGGGTAGCTTCGCCGGCATGCTTGGCTGGACCTCCACCGGCCAGTACGAGCAGGAAATCGACCTGGCTGACGCCAAGTACGGTCCGCTGTTTTCCCGCTACGAGAGCATGGATATCGTGGCGGTTGCGGATGATCCGGACGCGCGCCGCATGGGTGAGCGTCTGTTTGTGAACTACTGTGCGACCTGCCATGGCTCTGATGCCCGCGGTGCCCGCGGTTTCCCGAACCTGCGTGACAATGACTGGCTCTACGGCGGTGACCCGGAAACTATCGAGCAGACCATCCTGAATGGCCGTAACGGCGTTATGCC
>JASFOC010000154.1:0-6052 GCA_050116715.1 Gammaproteobacteria bacterium | reverse complement strand
TCCCGTGGTTCGTGGCGCCCGCTGCCTGGATCTCTATGCAGGCAGCGGCGCGCTGGGGCTGGAAGCGGCTTCCCGGGGCGCCGCGGCAGTGGTTCTGGTCGACAGCGACCCGCAGGTCACAGCCGCACTGGGTCGGCAACTGGAATCGCTTGGTGCGCAGCAGGTTCATGTGGTTCGGGCGGATGTCCTGCAATGGCTTGCGGGGACTGCGAGTCCCTTTGACATCGTCTTCCTCGATCCGCCGTTTCGCAGGCAATTGCTGGCGCCGTGCATACAGCGGCTGGAAAGTGGCGGCTGGCTGGCGGATGAGGCGCAGATCTATATCGAAGCCGAGAAGGGACTTGTTCCGGAGCTTCCTGAAAACTGGGAACTGCTGCGCAGCAAGGCGGCGGGTCAGGTCGGCTATCACCTTGCCAGGCGGGTTCGGTTGAGCTGACTATCTCCGGCAATGGTCTTGCATTCCCCGGGCTCGCGCCAGGTGGAGTCGCGTTTATAGACCCCTTGTGTCCTGACATGCCAGTGGCGGAATCAGGGTTGCCTTGTCCACGCTGTAAGCGATGCGCCATAATGACCCCATGGACAGCGTAGTTTATCCCGGGACCTTCGATCCTGTTACCAACGGCCACACAGACCTGGTGGAACGGGCTTCGCGACTGTTTGACCGGGTACTTGTGGCGGTTGCGGCAAGCTCCGAAAAGCATACCTTTTTTCCGCTTGAGACCCGGGTATCGCTGGCCCGGGATGTGCTGGCGCATATCGGGAACGTCGAGGTCTGCAGCTTTGACAATCTGCTGGTGGATTTCATGCGCCAGCGGGAAGCGCGTGTCATCCTGCGCGGGCTGCGCGCCGTGTCCGACTTCGAGTATGAATTCCAGCTTGCCAGCATGAACCGTAATCTCGCGCCCGGTATAGAAACCATGTTTCTCACGCCCGCCGAGCAGTATACCTACATCTCCTCCAGCCTGGTTCGTGAAATCGCAAGCCTTGGCGGCGATGTGACCCCGTTTGTCCACAGTAAAGTTGTGGCTGCATTGCGCGCCCGCATAAATTAAAGTAACCCTTCTGTGCAAGGGAAACAGGCTTGTCCGGCAGGAAGATGAAATGGCATTAATGATTACAGACGAGTGCATCAATTGTGATGTATGTGAACCGGAGTGCCCGAATGACGCCATCTACATGGGCGAGGAGATCTACGAGATCAACCCCGACCTGTGTACGGAATGCGTTGGTCACTTTCAAGAGTCACAGTGTGTCGAGGTGTGCCCGGTCGAGTGCATCATCACGAATCCAGAGCGTGAGGAAACCGAGGATCAGTTGATGGCCAAATATGAACACCTGACCGGCAGGGTTGCAGGGTGAGACGCGCACACCGGGAATCCCTTACAAGGCTCCTGATCGGGGCCTTTTTACTGTCTGTGCTGTGGGTGTCTGCGGTTGCTGCCGGGGAAGCAACACCACCGCAGCCTGCCATCAGCAGTGCGCACCCGCTGGCGACCCGCGCAGGCATGGAAGTGCTGGGTGCAGGTGGCAACGCCTTCGATGCGGCGGTTGCGGTGAGCGCGACCCTGGCCGTGGTGGAACCCTACAGTTCCGGTCTGGGCGGTGGTGGCTTCTGGCTGCTGCACCGGGCGGATGATGGCTTCGAAGTTGTCATTGACGGGCGCGAGCGCGCGCCGCTTGCAGCGACCCGGGATATGTATCTGGACAGCGCAGGGGAAGTCATTCCCGGTCTGTCGGTCAATGGGGCACTGGCGGCCGGTATTCCGGGGGAGCCTGCGGCGCTGGTGCATATCGCAGCGCATTATGGTCGCCTGCCGCTGCAGCGTTCGCTGTTGCCTGCGGTCCGGCTGGCGCGCGAAGGTTTCGTGGTTGACGAACATTACCGCCAGATGGCCGGGCTGCGGCTTGTGGCCATGCAGGATGATCCGGAGACCGCGCGGATTTTTCTTAAGGAAGACGAGGTCCCTGATGCGGGCGTGCGCATACTGCAGCCCGAACTGGGGGATACCCTGGAGGCGCTGGGGCGAGCCGGGCATGCAGGGTTTTACCAGGGCCTCGTGGCGGCACGACTGGTGGACGGGGTGCGCGCGGCCGGCGGCATCTGGACGCCGCAGGATCTGCAACAATACCGTGTGATTGAACGCGAACCGCTGCGCGGCGAATACCGGGGGATGCGCATCGTTTCAGTTCCGCCGCCATCATCCGGCGGCGTCGTGCTACTCTCCATGCTGAATATTCTTGCCGGTTATTCACTGGATGAATACGACGCGGCGACCCGTACACATCTCATCATCGAGTCCATGCGGCGTGCCTACCGCGACCGCGCCGCGTACCTGGGCGACAGTGATTTTGTGGCCGTCCCGGTTGCCCGCCTGGTCAGCCAGGCGCATGCAAAAAAACTGCGCAGTTCCATCGACCTTGAAAAAGCGACCCCAAGTGCTGCACTGGGCGGATATGCCAGCAACCCCGGTGGAGAGGACACGACGCATTTTTCCATCCTGGACGGTGCAGGCAACCGGGTTGCGGCGACACTGAGTATCAACTATCCCTTCGGGGCCTGTGTTGTCCCCCCGGGGACCGGCGTATTGCTGAACAACGAAATGGATGACTTTTCCATCAAGTCCGGTGCGCCCAACCTGTATGGCCTGGTCGGTGCGGAAGCGAATGCCATCGAACCCGGCAAGCGTCCATTGTCCAGCATGACTCCCGTTTTCGCCGAGTCTGATTCCGGGGTGGCGATCCTGGGTACGCCGGGTGGCAGCCGGATTATCACCATGGTACTGCTGGGTGTGCTGGACCTGGCAGCAGGCCGGCGACCTGAGTCGTGGGTTGCCGTACCCAGGTTTCATCACCAGTTCCTTCCCGACGTGGTGCAGTACGAGCCAGGTGCCCTTGACGGTGGCTTGAGCGAGGCTCTCGCGGCGCGTGGTCACGCGCTGCAGCCGCTGGATTCGCCTTACGGGAACATGCAGGCAATTTACTGGGACAGGGGCAATAAACGGGTATACGCCGCAAGTGATCCGCGCGGCGGGGGGGAGGCCAGGGTTGGCCTGTACAAATGAACGGGTTTCCCGCAGATACCCCAGCGGAGGGGCCTGCGCCAAATCAGTCAGCGAGTGAATAAACCAGCCGGCCTGCCAGCAAGGTATGGATGACCCGACCTCTCATCTCCCAGCCCATGAAGGGCGTATTCTGGCCGTTGCTGCACATGCTTGCCGTATCCAGCACCCAGGTCCGTTCCGGGTCGAAGATGCAGATGTCTGCTGTTGCACCACGGGCCAGTGTGCCGCCCGGCAGCCCCAGTATCTCAGCCGGACCGCGTGTCAGGCGATGCAACAGGTCGGACAGTGGCAGCACCTTGTCGTGCGCCAGCTGCAGTGCCAGCGGCAGCAGGGTATCCAGGCCGGAAATCCCGGGTTCCGTGGCAGGGAAGGGACCCAGCTTGGCATCCGGTTCATGCGGCTGGTGATCTGAACAGATGGCGGACAGGGTGCCGCGGCGCAGCGACTCGCGCAGGCCCTGGCGGTCCTCCACGGTTCTTAGCGGCGGGATCAGGTGGCACTGGGTGTTGAAATCACTGATGTCGATTTCGGAAAGATACAGATAGGGCACGGCGACATCGGCGCTGACCGGAAGCCCGTCATACTGTGCCCGGGCGACCATGCGTGCGGCGCGTTCGCTGGTCAGGTGGCAGAAGTGCGCGCGAACGCCGATTTGCTGAACCAGCGCCAGGTCGCGCGCAACTGCCGCGGTTTCCGCTGCCTCGGGTATCCCGGGCAGCCCCATGCGCGTGGCGACCCTGCCTTCGTGTGCACAGCCGCCATTTGACAGCCAGTGATCGTCGGCATGCAGGAACACGGTCAGGTCAAAAGTGGCCGCATATTCCATCGCCCGTCTGAGTATCAGGGGGTTGGCCAGCGGTTGCAGGGCATTGCTGACGCCAACGCAGCCGGCCTTGCGCAGCGCGGCCATCTCGCTCAATTGCTCACCGGCAAGTCCCCGTGTGAGTGCGCCCAGTGTGACGATGCGGGTGAGACCGGTTGTTTCCGCGCGCAGGCGAATCAGTTCGGTCACGGCCGGGGTGTCGATGACGGGATAGGTATCCGGCGGACAGCACAGGGTCGTTATGCCGCCGCTGGCAGCGGCCCGTGATTCGGATGCGATGGTTGCCTTGTGTTCATTGCCTGGTTCGCGCATGCGTGCGCTGAGGTCGACCAGTCCCGGGCAGACAATGCAGCCGCTGGCATCGATTTCCAGGTCGGGGGTGAAGCCGTCGGGGGCGCTTCCGGTCGCGGCGATCCTGCCTGCGGCGATGAAGACATCCTGCTCGGCGTCTACCCCGCCGGCGGGATCGATGACGCGGCCGCCGCTGACGCGGATTCTGTCAGGTTTATTGGCGGCGACAGGCATGCTGTTACTCCGGTTTTTCCTGCTTGCGTGACATGGCCAGGGACATGACAGCCATGCGCACCGCTATGCCGTGGGTTACCTGTTCAAGGATGACCGAGTGCGGCCCGTCGGCGACCTCGGAGTCCATTTCCACGCCGCGGTTGATCGGGCCCGGATGCATGACAGTGACATCCGGCTGCGCATGCGCAAGCTTCCTGTTGGTAAGCCCGAACAGTTCATAGTATTCATGCTCGCTGGGCAGCAGTGCCCCCTGCATGCGTTCGCGCTGCAGGCGCAGCATGATAATGACGTCCACGTCCTCGATGCCGGCCAGCAGGTCATGGTAGACATGGACGCCCAGCGATTCCGCGTGTGCCGGCATCAGGGTTGCCGGGGCAACCACGCGCACCTCGCCGGTGTTGAGCAGGTTCAGGGCGTGAATCTGGGAACGTGCTACCCGCGAGTGCAGGATGTCGCCGACGATGGCAACGCGCAAGCGCCCGAAATCAGGTCCCTTGGCGCGACGGATGGTAAACATGTCGAGCATGGCCTGTGTCGGATGGGAATGGCGGCCATCACCCGCATTGATGACGCGCACGTGCGGCGCGACATGGCTGGCGATGAAATGCGCCGCGCCACTGTCGGAATGCCGGACAATGAACATATCGACGTGCATGGCTTCCAGGTTGCGCAGGGTATCCAGCAGGGTCTCACCCTTGATTGCGCTCGACTGGGTGATGTTGATGTTGAGCACGTCGGCAGAGAGCCGCTTGGCCGCGAGCTCGAATGTCGTACGGGTGCGGGTACTGGCCTCGAAGAACAGATTGACGATGGTCTTGCCGCGCAGCAGCGGTACCTTCTTGACGGTTTGCTCGGTGACACCGGCAAAGGATTCGGCGGTGTCGAGGATCTCGGTTAGCAGCTGACGATTCAACCCGTCTATGCTGAGAAAGTGGCGCAGTCGGCCGTGTTCGTCAATCTGCAGGTTCATACCGTTTTCTGGATCTGGAGTTTCAGCGGATCAGGCCCGGCCAGCTTGATGTGCTCATGGCGGCTCAGTTCGACGTGACGCCCTACGACATTTGCCTGTATCGGCAGTTCGCGGCCGTCCCGTTCGATCAGTGTGGCCAGCATGATCGAGGCGGGCCTGCCGTAATCAAACAACTCATTCAGCGCCGCACGAATCGTGCGCCCGGTATGCAGGACATCGTCGACCAGAATGATGTGGCGGTCATCGATACTGAAGGGCAGTTGCGATGGCTGTACGACCGGGTTCATGCCGACACGGGTGAAATCATCGCGGTAAAAGGAGATGTCCAGGCTTCCCAGTGGATCATGTATTCCAAGCCGCTCGTACAACTGCCGGGCAATCCAGACGCCGCCGGTATGGATGCCGACCATGGCCGGGTTGCTGCGCCCGGTCTGCCGGGTGAGTTCATCCAGTTGCACGGCCATGTCATCAATAATGGCGCTGATATTTTCCAGATCGTTCATGCTTGCCCTGTTGTGTCCAGCCAGTTCTGCAGGATTATTCTTGCAGCAATGGCGTCGATTCCATCCCTGTTTTTTTCCGGTGCTTCACGTTGCAGCTCAGCTGCAGCATGTGAACTCAGGCGTTCATCCATGCTGTAGACGGGTAGCTGATAACGTGCCTCGAGTTCCC
>JASFOC010000153.1:0-6063 GCA_050116715.1 Gammaproteobacteria bacterium | reverse complement strand
GACGTTGCTGGCCCAGATCATGGCAGTTACCAGACAGCAGCAAAACAACACGATGGAGTGATCCCCGCACGGCGGGCATGTTAACCTTCAACCCCGCCGGGCGTTAGTCACGCTAGGAAACCCGTTTTTTCAAAGCCGAGGTGGCACCATGAAACATCTGAGAATACCGGTAATACTGGCACTGCTGGCATTTGTCGCGGCCTGTGTCACCATCAATGTGTACTTTCCGGCCGAGGCCGCGGAACGGGCGGCTGACCGGATCATCCGGGACGTGTACGGCGAGCCGGCACAGCAGCCGGCACCTGCCGAGCCACAGTCCCTGAATCGTCATGAGACCATGCCGGGATATTCCCCGGTGCTGGCAGTGCTCGACTGGCTGGTGAGGCCGGCACATGCCGCGGCCGATATCTCCGTCAATACACCAGCAATCCGGCAGCTGGAAGCCGCGATGGAAAAACGCCATCGACAGCTTGCCAAATACTATAGCGACGGCGCGATTGGCATGACGCAGAATGGCGAGATCACCATCCGCGACCAGAAACTGATCGCCCTGCAGGACCGCAATACCGTAAAGAGCCTGGTCGCAAGCGAAAACCGGGACCGTAATGCGCTGTATGCGGAAATCGCCAAGGCCAACGGACATCCTGAATGGGAGAATGAAATCCGCCAAACATTTGCCCGGCGCTGGATCGACAATGCCCCGTCCGGTTGGTGGTACCAGAGCGGCAAGGGTGGCTGGAAACAGAAATAACCGGGAAGGCGCCGCTGCTGCTGTGCAACATTTATCCACCGGATACGGGACCCATGAATACCTTCGTCTTTGACATCGAGACTGTGCCTGACGTGGCTTCCGCACGCCGCCTGTACCAGCTGGAAGACCTGGATGACAGGAACGTGGCGCGCGTCATGTTTCACAAGCGCGCGGAGGAGACCGGCGGTTCCGAGTTCCTGCGCCACTACCTGCACCGGATCGTCGCCATCTCCGTGGCGCTGTGCACGCCGGACAAGTTCAAGGTCTGGTCGCTGGGTGACCCGGATGCCCCCGAGCCGGAACTCTTGCAGCGGTTCTTCGACGGGATCGAACGCTACACGCCCACACTGGTTTCCTGGAATGGCACCGGTTTCGATCTGCCCGTGATCCATTACCGCAGCCTGCTGCATGGTGTCGCCGCGCCGCGCTACTGGGACACCGGCAACGGGAATCGTGACTTCAAGTGGGACAATTACATCAGTCGCTTTCATGAACGGCATACTGACCTGATGGATGTGCTGGCCGGCTACCAGCCACGTGCCAATGCCCCGCTGGACGATATCGCCAGCATGCTCGGCTTGCCCGGCAAGATGGGCATGAGCGGCAGCAAGGTGTGGGATCACTATCTCGGCGGCGACATCGTGGGCATTCGCAATTACTGTGAAACCGACGTCCTCAATACCTATCTGGTTTACCTGCGCTTCGAACTGATTCGCGGTCATGTCAGCCGGGCCCGTTATGAACAGCTCTGCACCCGGGTGCGGGCATCCCTGGAGCAGGAAGACCAGCCTCATCTGCACGCGTTCCTGCAGAACTGGAACCCCGGGGTCTTCACATAATGACCTCGATGCAGATGGATGCAGGGGCTTTGCGGACCGCGGGGCAACTGTTCCGGCCGCAGTCTGCCGCCGTTCACAGCCCCGCATGAGCCGGCGCCAGCGCAGCAAGCGTCTGCCGGAACCGCTGGCGGATGTCACGATCGAGTCGCTGTCCCATGACGGCCGCGGCGTCACGCACCAGGACGGCAAGGCAATATTCATTGAAGGTGCACTGCCGGGTGAACGGGTTGCTATTGAATACCTGGCAACACACAGGAAATTCGACGAGGCGCGTGCAACCGTCCTGCAGCAGGCTTCTCCTGACCGCGTGGCGCCGCGCTGCCCGCATTTTGGTGTCTGCGGCGGCTGCAGCCTGCAGCACCTTGAAGCCGGCGCCCAGATTCGCGCCAAGCAGCAGGTGTTGCTGGACAACCTGAAGCACATTGGCGGCGTGGTACCGGAAACACTGCTGGCGCCGTTGCGCGGGCCGGTATGGGGCTACCGCGGCAAGGCACGCCTCGGCGTCAAGGATGTCATCAAGAAGGGCCGGGTGCTGGTGGGCTTCCGGGAGCGTCGCGGTGGCTATATTGCGGATCTGTCACGCTGCGAGGTTCTGCACCCGTCTGTTGGTGAAGGTATCGGCGAGCTTGCCGGTCTGATCGCATCGCTGGATGCCCGGGCACGCATTCCGCAGATCGAGGTGGCGGTCAGCGAGGCGGTGACGGCGCTGGTGTTCCGGCATCTCGATCCCCTGGGCGAGGCTGACATCTTGCGCTTGCGCAGGTTTGCACAGGCAAGCGGCAGGCATGTCTACCTGCAGGGCGGCGGTCCCGACAGTGTAACGCCGCTTGAACCGGCAGATTCCATGTTGTCCTATCATCTTCCTGAACAGCAGGTGGAACTTCGTTTTCTGCCGCATGATTTCACCCAGGTCAATACCGCCATCAACCGGCAGATGATCGCGCAGGTGCTGCAGATGCTGGAGCTCGACAAACATGACAGGGTACTGGACCTGTTTTGCGGCCTTGGCAATTTCACCCTGCCGCTTGCGCGGCTGGCCGGCAGCGTGACGGGTGTGGAAGGCGAATCCGGACTGGTAGACCGGGCCCGTGACAATGCGCTCCGCAACGGGCTGGAGAATGCCGAATTCCATGTCGCGGACCTGGCCACGGACCAGCGCGGCAGTAACTGGGCCGGCGGTAACTACAACAAGGTGCTGCTGGACCCGCCACGCAGCGGTGCGGCTGGAGTCATCGATACCGTGGGCAACATCGCGCCGCAGCGCATCGTGTACGTGTCCTGCCACCCGGGTTCGCTGGCGCGCGATGCGAACAGGCTGGTGCATGACAAGGGATATCGGCTACTGGCCGCGGGGGTGATGGACATGTTCCCGCACACGGCGCACGTGGAGTCGATTGCGCTGTTTGCGCGCGACTGAAGGTTACTGCTGGTACCAGCGCTTGCGCAGCGCGGTATAGACCCTGCGCGGATACCAGTGCTTGCCGACGCTGCCGTTGTAGCGTGCCAGGGCACGATGCATGTCGCCCTTTTCGCGTTCCAGGTAGAGGCTCAGGATGGTGCAGCCAAAGCGCAGGTTGGTCTCGATATCGAACAGGTTGTCTTCCGGCTTGCCGATTTCATCCAGCCAGAAGGGCATGATCTGCATCAGGCCCTGCGCGCCTGCGCTGGAAATGGCGAAACGGTCGAAATTACTCTCGACGTTGATCAGCGCCAGCACCAGTTGCGGGTCGAGGTTGGCGCGTCTCGCCTCGTAATGCACATTCCTGAGTATGGTAAGGCGTTCTCCGGGGTCCTCGACGCGCGAACCCAGGCGACTGTTCATGTCGGTCAGCCAGACCTCGGCGTCAAAGCGGTCCACGAAGCTGTCGCTGGCGTTGACGGCGTTGATCAGTGCCTCGCGCATGCTGGCATCCGGACGCTCCATGGTGGCAGCCAGGGTATTACCGGCAAGCAGCAGGCCGGTCAGCATCAGCGTGCGGACGATTTTCGCTGTGGCGGTGCTCATACCCCGTATATCGGATCAGCCTGCGGCCAGTTTAGCCCGCAGCAGGCTGATGATGTCGCCACGTGCAACCTGCTGGCTGTCCGCGTCACGGCGGCCGCGGTACTCGACCAGGCCCTGGTCAAGGTTCTTTTCGCCGACGACAACCCGGCAGGGGATGCCAATCAGTTCCATGTCCGAAAACATCACGCCGGGACGTACCGGGCGGTCATCCAGCAGGACCTCAAGTCCGGCGTCCAGCAACTCGGCATAGAGTGCCTCGGTGGCCTCGCGTACCCGGGTGGACTTGTTCATGTTCATGGGTAGCAGGGCAACCTGCCAGGGGGCAATGGCCGGCGGCCAGATCATGCCCCTGTCATCGTGGTTCTGCTCGATGGCGGCTGCGACGATGCGGGATACCCCGATGCCATAGCAGCCCATGATCATCGGCAGCTCCTTGCCCTGTTCATCCAGCACGCTGGCCTGCATGGCCTTGCTGTACTTCGTGCCCAGCTGAAAGATATGGCCGACCTCGATGCCGCGGGCGATGGACAGGGTGCCCTTGCCGTCCGGGCTGGGGTCGCCCGCGACCACGTTGCGCAGGTCGGCGCAGACCGGTTCTGGCAGATCACGGCCCCAGTTTACGCCGCTGAGATGCCGGTCGTCGCTGTTCGCGCCACAGGTGAAATCCGCGAGCCGCGCGGCTGCGTGGTCGACGATGACGGGGATGTTGAGGCCGACCGGGCCGAGGGAGCCGGCGTTGCAGCCGGCGGCGGCGAGTATCTGTGCATCCGTTGCGAATTGCAGCGGACTGGCAACCTCGGCCAGTTTTTCCGCCTTCACGGCATTCAATTCATGGTCGCCGCGCAACACCAGGGCGACGACTTCGTCAGTGGCACCCTGCACCAGCAGGGTCTTGACACAGGCGGCCGGGGCGATACCAAGGAAGTCGCAGACCGCCTCGATGCTGTGCCTGCCGGGGGTGTCAACCGACTGCATGTCCGTGCCGGGTTGCGGGCGGTCGGCCGCAGGCGCCACGGCTTCGGCCATTTCCACGTTGGCGGCGTAGTCGCTGCCGGAAGAGAAGGCAATGGCATCCTCGCCGGAGTCCGCGAGTACGTGAAACTCATGGGAGACATTGCCGCCGATTGCGCCACTGTCCGCCTGGACCGGCCGGAAATCCATGCCGAGCCGCGTGAAGATCCGGCTGTAGACGTCATACATCACCCGGTAGGTCTGCTCCAGGGACGCCTGGTCGATGTGGAAGGAATAGGCGTCCTTCATGAGAAACTCGCGGGCACGCATGATGCCAAAGCGCGGCCGGATCTCGTCGCGGAACTTGGTCTGTATCTGGTAGTAGGTAACCGGCAGTTGCCTGTAGCTGCGCAGCTCGCGACGCGCGATGTCGGTGATGATTTCCTCGTGTGTCGGCCCGAAGCAGAACTCGCGGTTATGCCGGTCGGTGATGCGCAGCAGTTCCGGTCCGTACTGTTCCCAGCGCCCCGACTCCTGCCAGAGTTCGGCTGGTTGCACCGCAGGCATGAGCAGTTCCAGACATCCGGCCCGGTCCATCTCCTCGCGAATGATGGCCTCGACTTTGCGCAGCACCCGCAGCCCTGCAGGCAGCCAACTGTAGACGCCCGCTGCCTGCTTGCGCAGCATGCCGGCACGCAGCATTAGCTGGTGGCTGACGATCTCGGCGTCAGCCGGGGTTTCTTTCAGAGTGGACAGGGGAAACGTGGAAAGACGCATATCGGTTAACCGGGCTTGTTTGGCAAGGGGCAGATTGTAGCGGGCAACCGGGTATGGCGTACAGACACGGTGTGCGCTCTGGCATAAGGCGGCTGCTGGAACCGCATTTATGCAGTAAACAGCGACGCTTCAGCTTGATGTTGAAGGGGCTGATGGCCACGGAATCCACGGAAGGGCACGAAAAAGTTTCCAATGGCTGTTATTTCTTTCCGTGTTTTTCCGTGGGTTCCGTGGCTATAGAAGCGGTGCTGGCGCTTACTTGAATCGTCAGTATTCGCTTTTTGCAAGTATACTACCTGGCGCTGTCCAGCTGTGGAGGACGGGGTAGGACGTTTTCATCGGAGCGGTGCTCAAGGGTTTCGTAGGCAATCCCTTCAGGAGGCAGGCTGTCACTGAGTTGCCATTCACCCTTGTCGTTGCGCCACTTGTATACCCGGCTGGTCGAGACGGGCGTGACGATGTTGGCGGTGGAAGTGAAAAGTCGACTGCGGGAGTCGGGGTTCAGGTAGAGATAGACCCCTCCGGCAAGCAGCAGGGCAAAGAGCAGCCAGCCAAAGCGCATCAGAAAGTGCCGCTGTTCCAGCCCCACATCTTGCGGGGTGCATCCGTGAATTCAATATAGACCCGGTCCGGGTCAATGCCGGCGGCGTCGGCAAGCATTTCACACAGCGCGCGTGACAAATCTGCAGTCCGGGATTCCGGCAGCCCGATACTCTTGAGTTCAAGGTAGGCCAGTGGAG
>JASFOC010000152.1:0-6092 GCA_050116715.1 Gammaproteobacteria bacterium | reverse complement strand
CCCTGCAACAGTCTGAAATTGTCACTGGAAGTCTCGCAAACCGGGTTACGACAGCAGTGCACCGGCCGCCATGCTTCCCTGCCACTGTGCCCCTGCAAAACGGCATGCGGTCATTGCGATTCCGCAATTCCGTAAGTACGGCCTGCGGTACCCGCTCAGCCGCGCACACAGTCCAGCTGTCACCGGGATGACGCATTGCGATATTTCAATGCCGGTGGCTCGACACTTTTCCTAAGCTGTGTCGCGACTAAACAGACGTCTGCCGCCTAGCCGGTTGCAGCGGCACAGCAGCATAGCCTTCAAGCGTGGCTTGCAAGCGGACGCCGCCAGGAAACACGGCTGTCCAGCACTGCCCCGTCCAGGGATATGCTGTTGCAGCAGCCTGTCGCAACGGAGAGATACCATGACCGTAGTAACCGAAATACGGGAAGTACGTGGCTGCCCGCACTGCGATGACCGCTACCTCGAGGGCGCCTGTGTTATGCCAGCGTGCGCCGCTGCGAACCGCTAGCGAGGGGCAATCCGGACCATGGCCCAGATTTTCCATCCTGCCAGCGATTTTCATCTGCGACTCTTCGTACTCGGTCTGCTGCTGGTGCTGCTGGTTGCCGCGCTCGTCTGGCGCGGCAGTCTCGCCAGCCAGCCGCGGCTGCGCCAGCCGGTCGAGCAGCCGGTGCCGTTCAGCCACAAGCATCATGTTGGCGAGGTCGGACTGGACTGCCGCTACTGCCATACCTCGGTCGAGGACTCGCGCTACGCGGGAATCCCGCCAACCCATACCTGCATGACCTGCCATTCCCGGCTGTTCAGCACTGCGCCGATGCTCGCAGCGGTCAGGCAGAGCCTTGCCCTTGACCAGCGACTCCACTGGAAGCCGGTCAATATCCTGCCTGATTTCGTGTACTTTGATCACAGCATCCATGTCAACAAGGGGGTGGGCTGCGTGAGCTGTCATGGTCGGGTCGACCGGATGCCACTCACCTTCCGCACTGCGCCGCTGACCATGCGCTGGTGTCTGGATTGTCACCGTGACCCCGCGCCCCGGCTGCGCCCGCGGGAGCAGGTCTTCGCCATGGACTGGCAGCCGCAGGGTGACCCGCGCACACTTGGCACGCAGCTGCTGGACGTCTATCACGTACGCAGCGGGCAGCTTGCCGACTGCTCGGTCTGCCATCGCTGAGCCACCATGCGCACATCACGCCCGAAGCCGGCTGCCAGCCGCACCCGCAGCCCCCTGACCACGACCACACAGGCTGCCCGGCAGCGTGGGCAACCATGGCGGAGCCTTGACCCGTGCACCACAGCACATGGCGACCGCGAGCGGGACAGCGCGTCCGCCACGACCGCCGCATTCCAGCTCCCGCCCCTGAATCGCCGGGCCTTCCTGCGCCTCACCGGCGGTGGACTGGCGCTGGCAGGCCTTGCCGCCTGCGCACGCCCGCCGCAGGAGACGATCGTGCCCTACGTCAATGCACCCGAATACGTGGTGCCCGGCGAGTCGCTGTTTTACGCCACTGCCCTGCCGCTCGACGGCTATGCGCGCGGCGTGCTGGTGGAAACCGCCACGGGCCGGCCCATCAAGATCGAGGGCAACCCCGACCATCCGGCGAGCCTTGGCGCCACGGATGTCTACGCCCAGGCGGCGGTGCTCGAACTGTGGGACCCGGATCGCTCGACGACGGTACTGCAGAATGGCCAGCCGGCGAGTTGGCCGGAGGCGCTGGCGGCACTGCAGCAGAGCCGCGGGCGGGCTGCGTCCGCTGCTGGCCGCGGCGTCGCGATCCTGACCGGCAACGTGACTTCGCCAAGCCTCGCCGCGCAACTACAGGGACTGCTGGAACGCTGGCCCCGGGCGCGCTGGTACCACGAACCCGATCCGGGCGAGGCGCATGCGCTGGCCGCCGCCGAGGCGGCCTTCGGCGAGCGCCTGCTGCCGCGGCCGCACCTGGATCGCGCCGAAGTCATCCTGACCCTGGATGCAGACCCGCTGGGGCCGGGCCCGGAACAGGTGCGCCATGCCCGTGACTTCGCCGCGGCGCGCGACGCCGAGTCACAGGCCGGCAGTTACGCACGACTGTATGCCGTCGAGGCCTCGCCCACCCTGACGGGCGCTGCCGCCGACCACCGGCTGCCGCTGTGCGCGAGCCGGATCGAGGCGGTCGCGCGGGCGCTGGCCCAACGCCTGGGCGTGGACCTGCCCGCGACCCGGGACAACCCGCTGCCGGCAGCCTGGATGAATACCCTGGTGGAGGATCTGCAGCGTCACCCGGGACGCGCACTGGTACTGGCCGGACCGCGGCAGCCGGCAAACGTGCATCGCATCGTCTGTGCCATCAATGCCCGGCTCGGCGCCCTCGGCAACACCCTGGATTACGCGGAACCGGCGGCCGCGACTGCCACACCCCATGCGGGGGGGCTGGCCGCACTGGCCGCCGACCTGCGGGCCGGCGCTATCGAGACCCTGCTGCTGCTGGAGGTAAACCCGGTGTACAGCGCACCGGCAGACCTGGCGTTCAGCGAGGCCCTGGGGCATGCCGCAACCCTGTTCCACCTGGGGCTGTACCGCGATGAGACCGCGCAGCAGTGCCATTGGCACATCCCGGCAGCACATCCGCTGGAAAGCTGGAGCGATCTGCGCGCTGCCGACGGCACCGCCAGCCTGGTACAGCCGACCATCGCGCCCCTGCATGGAGGACGCAGCGCCGGCGAGTTGCTGCAGGGCCTCGGCGACACAATGCCTGACGATCCTTACCAGCAGCTGCGCGCGTACTGGCGCGGCGCGCTGCCCGGGGAGGACTTCGAAGCCGGCTGGCGCCGGGCCCTGCGCCTTGGATTGATCGCGGGAACCGCGCTGCCCGCGCGCACCCCGACCCTGCGCGAGGACTGGGACCGGGGGCTGGAAACGGGCGCTGCAGCGCCAGCCGCAGGGCTGGAAATCCAGTTCACTCTGGACGCTGCCGTGTACGATGGCCGTTTCGCCAACAATGGCTGGCTGCAGGAACTGCCCAGGCCCATCAGCAAACTCACCTGGGGCAATGCCGCCCTGATCTCACCCGCCAGCGCCGCGCGGCTGGGACTGCAGGACGGGGACGTGGTGCGCCTGACACTCGGGCGGCACAGCCTGGAGGCACCGGTATGGCGGCTGCCCGGACAGGTGGAGGACTGCGTCACGCTGCCGCTCGGTTACGGGCGACGCCATGCCGGCAATACCGGCAACGGGGTGGGCTTCGATGCCAACCGCCTGCGCAGCAGCGCTGCGCCGTGGCTGGCGACGGGAGCGGAACTCCAGGCAACCGGCCGCCGGGTCGCGCTGGCCTGCACCCAGGCGCACCAGGCCATGGCGGGCGAGGACCTGGTGCGCCGCACCACGCTGCCTGCCCGGCGTGCTGCAGCCGGCAACCCGCTGCAGGCGCCGCCGCAACCCTCGCTTTATCCTGCGCGTCCGGGCGGGGCGCATGCCTGGGGCATGTCCATCGACCTCAATGCCTGCATTGGCTGCGGCGCCTGCACCATAGCCTGCCAGGCGGAAAACAACATCCCCGTAGTGGGCAAACAGGAGGTCATGCGCGGTCGCGAGATGCACTGGCTGCGGGTGGACCGCTACTTCGATGGTTCACCGGCAGCGCCGGACATCCTGTTTCAACCGGTACCCTGCATGCACTGCGAGCAGGCGCCCTGCGAGGTGGTGTGCCCGGTCGGCGCCACCCTGCATGATAACGCGGGACTCAACGTGCAGGTCTACAACCGCTGTGTCGGGACCCGCTTCTGTTCCAACAACTGCCCCTACAAGGTCCGGCGCTTCAACTTCCTGCAATATGCCGATCAGGACGAACCGGCACTGGCGGCCGGACGCAATCCGCAGGTCAGCGTGCGCCAGCGTGGCGTTATGGAAAAGTGCAGCTACTGCCTGCAGCGCATCAACGCAGGCCGCCGCCAGGCGCAGATGGCGGACCGGGCACTGCGTGACGGCGATGTCGTGACCGCCTGCCAGGGCGTCTGCCCGACCCGTGCCATCGTCTTCGGTGATCTCAACGACAGCGACAGCCAGGTGGTGCAGGCCAAGGCCTCGCGACGGGACTATGTCCTGCTGCGCGAATTGAATACCCGACCGCGAACCAGCTACCGGGAGCGTGTCGCCAACCCGCATCCACGACTGCAGGGCAAGGACACTTGACCAGCACGGACAGCGCCAGGCTGTCCGCGGCCGGGGGCTCGCCGCTGTCGCCTCAGCCGGTGTAGACAATGCGGTAAATGCGCCCGCCCTTGTCGTCCGAGACCAGCAGTGAACCGTCCGGCATCACCAGTACGTCGACCGGCCGCCCGGTAACCTCGCCGTCACGCAGCCAGCCTTCGGCAAATACCGTGTAGGACTGTGGCTGATTGTCACGCACCGCGACGAACATGACCCGGTAACCGAGCGGCGTCTTGCGGTTCCAGGAACCGTGCTCGGCAATGAAGATGCCGCCACGGTAGTGCTCGGGGAACTGGGTACCGGTGTAGAAACGCATGCCCAGTGCCGCCACGTGCGGTCCGAGTTCCAGCAGCGGCGGCGTCAGTTCAGCGCAATCGCGTTCGCTGCCGTACTCGGGATCGGCGATCGCCCGGCCGTGGCAGAAGGGGAACCCGAAATGCAGGCCGGCACGCGGTGCCCGGTTCAACTCGTCCGGCGGGTGGTCGTCGCCCATCCAGTCGCGGCCGTTATCGGTGAACCAGAGGCTGCCGGTAGCGGGATTCCAGTCGAAGCCCACGCTGTTACGCACACCGCGCGCAAAGCTTTCACGCACACCCGTGCGCGGGTCCAGGCGGGTGATGCTGGCGTAAATTTCCGCGTCGGGAAGGCACACATTACAGGGCGCCCCGACCGGCACGTACAGCCAGCCGTCAGGTCCAAAGGCAATGAACTTCCAGCCATGATGCGCGTCATCCGGATAGTCCGCCGTGATGACCTCGGGTTGCGGCGGCTTTGCCAGGGTTTGCTCGATGCGGGCAAAACGCAGCACGCGGCTAACCTCGGCGACGTACAGATCGCCGTCGTGAAAGGCAACCCCATTGGGCATGTCGAGACCACTGGCCAGCACCCGCACCCGGTCGCCGCGGTAGTCACCGTCAGTATCCTGCACGGCATACACCTTGCCCGCATCGCGGGTACCCACGAACAGGGTGCCAGCCGGGCTCAGCGCCAGGGAACGCGCCCCGGGCACATCCGCTGCATACAGGTGGATACGGAACCCGGCGGGTACCTGCAACTGCCCGGGAAGCCCGCCCCCCGCCGGTGCGGGCAGAAAAGGCACCAGGTAGCCGCGAAAGTGGTACGCCCCGGCCCCGGCCAGAACCAGGCATGCTACAAGCAGTGTGGCCGCCAGCCTCAGTCCGCGCTGCATCAATCCCTCCCCGCGCCTGTTCGGGCGCCGTCTGTGGCGACGCAGGCGCATTCGCCGCTGCACTGGCGCGGCTTGCCGCGCAAGGGTCTCATGCCCGACCGGATCGGGGCAACACTGCGGCCCGCCCCGGAACGCCTATTGCGTTTTCGCAATGACTGGCGCCGTTTCCCTGACCTAGCATGCGAGGCATGACTGGCATGGTGCACCAGGAATATCACCCGGTGTCCGGCAATGCCAGACGCGGGTCCTGGCGGCCTGCCGCCGGCTTCATTCAACGATTCGGGAAATCAACCCCGACAACTCAGGAGATGCACACCATGAGCAAGCCCACTGTCGATATGCTGCGCCGTCGCACACTGATCGGCGCCATGGCGGTTATTGCAGGCGCACCCCTGGCCAGGCTGCTGCCCGAGGCCCGCGCAGCTGCCGCCGACCTGCCGCACCTCAGCGAGGATGATCCCGCCGCCAGGGCGCTGAAGTATCATCATGACGCAGCCGCGGCCCCGCGGGTCGACCAGTACGGCGTCGCCGCTGCTGACCAGTTCTGTCACAACTGCAAGTTCATTCAGTCCGACACCGGTGCCTGGCGCTCCTGCCAGATATTTCCCGGCAAGACGGTCAACGCCGATGGCTGGTGTTCGTCCTGGGTCCGGCAATAGCCGCCAGGATGCCACGCCCGGGGCAAGTGCGCACCGCCTGCCCCGGCTGCCT
>JASFOC010000151.1:0-6102 GCA_050116715.1 Gammaproteobacteria bacterium | reverse complement strand
CGGGTGCGGTCGGCGCGGGCAGGGAAGACCTGATCGATATCGCCGCCACCGGCATGGAATTCATCGATGTGCTCGCTTCCTGCCATGCCGTTCTGACCAAGCCGGGATATGGCACCTATACCGAGGCGGTGTGCAATGGCGTACCGATCCTGACCCTGGCGCGACCTGACTGGCCCGAGACGACATATCTCAATGCCTGGGCGCGGCGCTATGGCCGGCTGGAAGAAATCAGCGCAAACCAGTTCGAAACCGGGTGCTTCATGACCGCGCTGGAAAGCCTCTGGACGCGCCCTGCAACGCCGCCGATCGAGGCGACCGGGATCGCACAGGCTGTTGCGATTATTGCGCCATGCCTGGCGCAGGCCTGATGCTGTTCAGGTGCTGCTGCCGGTCTTGCGGCAGCGCCCCGCTTAACGGCCTGCAGGGCGTGCCAGGATCATGAAGTCGTAGGGTTCCATTTCCAGGGTGTGGGCGGCGACAATGGTGCGGCCGGCCACCAGGTCAACGACGCTCTTGCGCAGACCCAGCAGGCGCAGGCGCCGACCTTCTATCGGTTGCGGCATTTCGCTGAAGTTGGCCAGTATCAGTACGCTGTAATCGCCGTTGGTGCGGAAATAGGCGAATACATGGGGGTTGCCGGATTCCACGATTTCGGTTTCCGCGCGATCCAGGGCCGGATTCTGCTGGCGGATCTGGATGAGCCGCAGCAGGTCCTGGTAGATGCGTCCCGGGACGGTGCCGGGTTCGCGCCGCGCCTCGGCGCGCGTCCAGTCAAAGGCGGCGCGGTGCAGCCAGCGCGTGTCCCCGATTTTTTCCGCGTCGCTTTCATAGGCGTAATCATTGAGCATGCCGATCTCGTCACCCAGGTAGATGAGGGGAATGCCGCCGATGGTGAGTATGATGCCGTGGAGCAGCAGGATGCGCTGGATGGCAAGTTCGATATGCTGTTCGTCGCCTTCTTCAAGCCCCTGTTCCAGGCCCGTCAGGGATGCGCAGGTGCCGGAGATGCGTGCCTCGCCGGTCACCGGGTTTTCCTGGAACGGTAGTCCGCGCGCAAAACTGCCAGGGAAGTGGCCGGTGAAAAACTCTGCCAGGAAGCGGCGGTGCAAGGCCGGATCGATGTCCGTGTCCATGATGTCGTCATTGGAAAACGCAAAGCCGATGTCGTCGTGACAGCGCACGTAATTGACCCAGGCGCAATTGCCCGGGATCGCGAAGCGGCGCTGCATGCCGGTCTTCAGCAGGTCGACCTTGCGGGTTGCCAGCGAGTTCCACAGCAGCGCCATCAGCTGCGGGTTATATGACAGCTGGCACTCGTTTTCATCGATGTACTTGCGGACTTCGTCCGGGTGCACGATGGCTTCCGACTTGAAGACCATGGCCGGAGCGGCGATGCGGACAAGGGCATTGTATGCCTGGATGATGGTATGTGCCTCGGGCAGGTTCTGGCAGGCGGTGCCGAGCTGCTTCCAGACGAAGGCGACTGCGTCCAGGCGCAGGATCTCGACGCCCTGGTTGGCGAGAAACAGCATTTCCTCCAGCATGCGGTTGAAGACCACCGGATTTTCGTAATTCAGGTCCCACTGGTAATTGTGAAAGCTGGTCCAGACCCAGCTCTTCAGCCGGTTGCGATAGGTGAATGACCCCGGGTGCTCGTCCGGGAAGACCGGGACCATGGTCTTTTCATAGGCGTCCGGCAGCGAACGATCCGGGAACAGGCGATAGTAGCCCTGGAATTCAGGGTCTCCGTCCAGCGCCCGTCTTGCCCAGTCATGTTCATCTGACGTGTGATTGAAAACGAAGTCGAGGCACAGGGAAATGCCGTGGTGACGTAGCTCCGACGCCAGTTCGGCCAGCTGTTCCATGTCACCCAGTTCCGGGTCAACCTCGCGGTAGCTCGATACGGCGTAGCCGCCGTCATTGTCGCCTTCTGGCACCTTGAAAACCGGCATCAGGTGCAGGTAATTGACACCCAGTTCCGTGAGGTAGGGGATGCGCTCGCGCAGTCCCGCGAGGTCGCCTGCAAACAGGTCAACGTAGCACATCGCGCCGATCATGCGTTGTGACTGGTACCACTGCGGGTCCGTCTCGCGCAGGGCATCCAGCGCCTTCAGCTCCTGGGGCCGCTCGATCCACATGGCGGTTGCCGCTGCCAGTATGCTTTCCAGGTGATAGAAGAAATCGTAGTGCCGCCCGTAGAGTGCGTGCAATCCGCTGAACAGGCGGGGGAAATGCTGGCGCAGGCGAAACAGGTAGCCTTGCCACTCGTCGCTGTCCACCCCGCTTGCGAAGCGGGCCTCGAGACGCGGCAGGAGGCGATTCAGCGAGGTGGTTGCTTGGGTTTTTTGCCAGGAGGTATCTTGCATGGTTGTCGTCTGCTTGTTGCCGCATTATATACACATGCCGCAGGCGGGGGTACGTGTGCCGGCAGCGACCAGCGGCCAGCGACTGGCTTCCGTGCTCCCGGGGCTGTATAAATAAGCGCTGTTAATAACATCACCAGTGGCATTAAAAAACGGAGTCTTTTCTGATGCGCCGCAGAATCGCGTCAAAACTTTCAGTGGTCCTCGTTGCCATCATGGTCACGGGGGTCCTGCTGATGGGTTTCGTGATAACCCAGACCGGGACCAGTCTGCTCATGGATGCCTCGACTGCGCGGCTCTCACAGGAGAGCAAGGTCGTGTCGATCCGCCTGGTCGATATCTTCGAGGCGCTGGAGCGCGACATAGAATTCCTGAAGCGCACCCCGTCGGTGCACCGGGTCGTCAACAGCAAGGCAGACAGTCCCGCCCGGGAGACGGCGCGAATCCAGCTGCAGGAGGTTTTCGCGGCCTTGCTCAACAATCATCCCTGGTACGTTCAGGCGCGCCTCATCGGACTGGCTGACGGGGGCAGGGAGCTGGTACGGGTTAACCAGGTTGACGGCCAGATCCGGCGGGTGCCGAATGCCGAGCTGCAACGCAAGGGTGAGCGGCGGTATTTCAAGGAAATCATGCAGCACGATCCGGGACGCGTCTACATTTCTTCCATCAACCTGAACCGTGAACACGGCGAACTCTCCGAACCCCATCAAGCGGTGCTGCGCGTGGGATTACCGCTTGTCAATGCCGACGGTACGCCATTCGGTGCCCTGATCGTTAACGTGGACGCCCGGCGCATATTCGATGCCGCGCGCGATGTGGTCAGTCCGGGTGTAACCCTGTACATAGCGAATCGTGACGGCTACTACCTCTATCACCCGGACCCGGCAAGAACTTTCGGTTTCGACCTGGCCCGGCCCTACCGCATTCAGGACGATTTTCCGGCGGCAGCGGAACTGCTGTCAGCGACAGCCGAGGAGAGTCTCGGCGAGGTCCAGTCACCAGGCGCCACGGAACCCGTCGTGGCCCACCTGAGTGTGTTGCCCATCCTGCCGGGGAGTGGCCGGGAGCTGCTGCTTGCCCTGACGATGCCAAGTTCCGTTATCGTGGGTGAGGTCAATGCGGCACGGCGGCAAAGCGCCACGATGATCCTGCCGTTTCTGCTGATCGGTTCTGCGCTGGTGGTCTGGATGGTGCGGTTGTTTATCGGGCCGCTGGAGCGGGTTACCCGCGAGATGAGCCGGTTTACCCCGGGCGCGCGCCGCCAGCGCCTGCCGGAGGAAAACCGCAGCGATGAGATAGGGCAACTGGCCCAGGCCTATTCACGCATGGCGGAACGTATCGAGCGGCAGGTGAGCGAGTTGAAGGAGCAACGCAAGCGTTTCCAGAGCCTGTTCGAGACGGCCGCGGATGCCATCCTTATCATCGATCAGGACGGCAGCATAGAATACTGCAACGGGGCAACGGAGCGCCTGTTCGGATATACCTCGGAAGAGCTGCTGGCAAAGGATGTCAAGATGCTGATGCCGGACCCGGACAGGAGCCAGCACAGGGAATATATGCGGCGCTATCTGGATGGCGGTGAGCCGCACATCATCGGCATTGGTCGCGAGGTCACGGGTGTTTGCAAGGACGGAACGCTGCTGCGACTTTATCTTTCCATTGGTGAGTTCACCCTGGAAGGTCGCCGCAAGTTCACCGGTATACTCCACGATATTTCTGCCGGCTGAGCATTACCGGCAGGGTGCGCACCAGCGGGTTTCAGGTGTCGATGGTGGGCTCTATTTCCACCGGACAATCCAGGGACCGAGCAACCAGGCAGCTGTTGTGCGCCTTTTCAATGATGCGTCCGGCCAGCGAGGCCGAGTCCTCGGCAACCTGCAGCACGGGACGGACCACGACGCGGCGAAAGCGAAAGCCGCCCTTGTCCATCCGTTCCAGCTCTCCCGTGGCGCTGGAGTGATAAGCCCTGATTTCCAGGCTGGACAGCCTGGCGAACAACAGGATGTAGTTCGCCAGGCAGGCTTCCACCGTGGCCACCAGCAGGTGTTCGGGGCAGAAGCGCTCGGCGTCATGGGGTGATCCGACTGGCAGTGCGGGATGCCCTGCGATGTTGACGTCGCCTGCCATTTCCGTACCGGTCCACGAATAACCGGTTTCATACTGCATGGGGATATCGCTCATGAATTTTCTCCCTGGTTGTTTTGCCGGATTGTAACGCCAATCAACCCCGGCTTGCCCCGGGCATGCTGGCAGGGTGATGGCCGGTTTTCGTGAGTTTTTATATCGGGATTGATAAATGCTATTGTACTTTCGCCGCGAATATAAGTATAAATTAAATATCTAAATTAGCATGGCCCGGAGTCTGTTGTGGCTGACTTTGTTGAAACGATGAGGCTCGCCGAGAAGGCGCAGGAAGATATCTACTTCGCGAAAATCAATCGCGAATTGATTGCTGAGCTGCATCGACTGGCGGAAGCCGAGCAGGCGGCGGCAGAGAAAACTGCAGCGGCGGGCAGGGCCGGCCCGGCAAACCAGGTCTCTCCGGTTATTCCTCCCGAGCGGCGGTAAAGCCGGTCTCGCGACATTTTACTGCGGTATCGCTAGCGGGTTCAGAAATGACCGTCTGCGTTCAGTCCGCGCCGTGGGCGTGTTGACGCCCTGGGTAACACGCCCTAATCGACCACGCCCCTTGCCTGCTGGTCTGCATGGTACGAAGAACGCACCATGGGGCCGCTGGCGACATGCGTGAAACCCAGTTCATAACCGAACGCGCCAAGCCGTTCGAACTCATCCGGGTGCAGGTAACGCACCAGCGGCAGATGATGCAGGCTGGGTTGCAGGTACTGGCCCAGCGTCAGCATGTCGCAGTCATGGGCGCGCAGGTCGCGCATCACCTGTTCTACCTCGCTGATTTCCTCGCCGATACCCAGCATCAGGCCGGACTTGGTGGGCACGCCGGGGTGCAGTGCCTTGAATCTTTTCAGCAGGTCCAGGGACCACGCGTAGTCGGATCCGGGACGGACCTTTTTATACAGTCCGGGCACGGTTTCCAGGTTGTGGTTGAAAACATCCGGCGGTGACTTGACCAGGATATCCAGGGCGCGGTCCATGCGGCCGCGGAAATCCGGCACCAGCACCTCGATGCGAATGCCCGGGTTTTGCGCGCGAATGGCTTCGATGCAGGCACTGAAGTGAGCGGCGCCGCCGTCACGCAGATCGTCGCGGTCGACCGAGGTGACGACCACGTAGCTCAGCCCCATGGCCCGAATGGTGCGTGCCAGGTTTTCGGGTTCCTCGCTATCCAGCGGGTCCGGGCGGCCATGGGCCACGTCGCAGAACGGGCAGCGCCGTGTGCAGATGTCGCCCATGATCATGAAGGTCGCCGTGCCGCCGGCGAAACATTCACCGAGGTTCGGGCACGAGGCTTCCTCGCAGACCGTATGCAGGCGGTTTTCCCGCAGGATGTCCTTGAGGCGGCTTACCGCAGGGTCGGCTGGTGACCTGGCGCGTATCCATGCCGGTTTGCGCAGGGGCCGGGTCGTGGTCTCGATCTTCACCGGGATGCGGGCCGTCTTCGCGGCGCCGCGCTGTTTTCTTTCGCTTTCACTCATGATTCAGGATTTTCCAGCAGTCGTTCGAAATGCGCCTGGAACCGGTGCGTGATCGTATCCAGTGGTTGCGTGACGCCGTAGTCGGCCAGTTGCGTCACCTGCATGCCGGGATAGCCGCAGGGGTTGAT
>JASFOC010000150.1:0-6123 GCA_050116715.1 Gammaproteobacteria bacterium | reverse complement strand
ATCCACGATCATGCTGTGACCATAGGTCTCGCGCCCGTTGAGGTGGTAACCGCCCTGGTCAGGCGCGACGACATAGCACAGGTTTTCGATGGCGCGCGCCCGGACCAGGACTTCCCAGTGCGCCCGTCCGGTGATCGCGGTGAAAGCCGAGGGTAGTACGATGATTTCCATGCCGGCTTCCAGCTGTTGCCTGAACAGTTCCGGAAAGCGCAGGTCATAGCACACGGACAGCCCCATGCGGCCGAAGGGCGTATCGATCACCACCACCTCGTTGCCGGGTTCGATGGTCTCGGATTCGGTGTACTGCTCGTCACTGTCGACCAGCTGTACGTCAAACAGGTGAATCTTGTCATAGCGTCCGGCCAGTTTGCCCTTGTCGTCGTATACGAGGCAGGCCGCACGCACCTTGTTGTCGTCATCGGCTACCAGCGGCACGGTCCCGCCGACCAGCCAGATGCCATGGCGCGCTGCCTGCTCAGCCAGGAATGTCTGGATGGCACCGCTGCCGGGGGTTTCCCGCAGCTCGACCTTGTCGCGTTCCGACTTGCCCATCAGGGCAAAATTCTCGGGCAGCACCACCAGGCGCGCCTGCTGACTGACAGCCTCCTCGATCAGGCGCTCTGCTTCCAGCAGGTTGGCGCCTGGATTGGGGCCGGAGGCCATTTGAATACATGCAACAACAGTCATCGCTTCATGTCACCTGTCTGCTTGCGGACGATCAGTGAGAATAGCACAGTTGTCGGCATGAACGCGGCACGCCCCTGCCGTACCCAGGGTTATTCATCGTTGAATTCAAACACCGCGGAACCCGTGCCGGCATCATCCTCGTCCTTGCCGGTTTCGGCGGCACCGACCTTGGTCACCACCGGGTCGGTCCACGGCCCTGTCACCGTGTATTGCTTGCGCGCCAGTTTGTTCAATGGATCGAGCTGGTCTTTCAGCAGCGTCTCGGCAACGATCATCACCGCCCCTACCGCCGGCCCACCCGCAAGCGCCCCGGCTATCGACAGTCCGGACTTGATATAGGGCGTCACTGAGACCAGCTGGTCATAATCCTTGTCGGCCAGCCCAACCCGCCCGGATATCTCGATGCGTGCGGCAGGTCCGTCCACGACCAGGTCATTGGTATAGGCATTGCCACTGTCGACCAGGAAACTGCCTTCAATGGTGTCGAAACTGAAGCCGTCGGCAAACAGGTCGCTGAAGTCCAGCGTCAGTCGCCGTGGCAGGCTGCTCACACTCAACAAACCGAGCACCCGGCCGGTAGCACCCGGCTCCACGTCAACCAGCTGGCCATCCTTGATGCTGAGCCGGACCTTGCCGTCCACGCGCTCCGGTGAAAACATCCACGGGGCCCCGGCCCAGGCGGCCCGTAACGAGCCATTCAGCTTGCCGTCCTTGATGCTTTTCTGATAGTCGAACAACCCCAGCAGCTCCTCCATGTCCCCATCGCTAATGACCATATCGATGGTGGACCATTGTTTTCCGTCGAGCTGTTTCCAGTCACCCGTCAGGTTCAGCTTGAACACCTCCGATGACAGTGACAGCCGCTTGATGGCCAGCGAATCATCGGCTTGCTTCTCCGCCAGCATTTCAAAAGCGCCGAGCGCCGCCTTGTCGTAGACGAGATTCCGGATCGTGATCTGCAAGTCCGGCATGTCTGCCGGGGTCAGGCCCGGTGTCTCCCGGGGCTGCGCGGTTTCGGGTGACTGCAGTTTCAGCCGATCCAGGCTCATGACCACGCGTTGCAACCGGCCGCCGCTGTCCTGCAACTGGATCTCGCCGGCGATCGACGGGCCACTGACCTCGATTTCCCGGGCCGGGCCGGCGGGCTGCATTCGCAGGCTGACGTCATGCAACAGCCAGCCGGCGGCATCCAGTTCGCCCACCTGCAAGTCAATTTTCAGGGGCAGCACGGGCGCAGCGGCGTCCGCAGCGACGAACGCTTGCCATTCACCGGGATCCAGCCTGGCAAGTCGACCTGTAACCCGCAGGATTTTGCTGCCAGGCAAAGCCGGGCTGGCTCCGCCCACGCTGATTTCCCCCTGCTGCAGTTCCATCCCCCGCTTGCCCGCACCCAGTTCCAGCAGACCCTGCAGGATGTCGCCATAGCTGACCCTGAGGATTTTCTCGCGGCGCTCGACATTATCAATGCTGAATGACAACTCGCGGACAGCAGCGCTCTGCTTGCCAAACGGTGCCGGGAGTTTAATCGCGGTGCCGGCCAGCGAGGATGAGATGGTCAAGCCGACATTGGCCTGCTGGCCGCGTGCAGCCACACCGTGCACGCCCAGCAGGATGCGCCAGTCGCTGCTGCCTTCCACAGCCTTGCGCAGCATGCCGGAATCACCACCAAAGCGTTGCAGCAGCCCGAAGCGGCCATCAAGCTGGACATACACGGTCGATTTGCGCGGCTCGTTCCAGACCCTGACGCTGGCCGGTTTGCCAAACAGGCGGGCTGTCAGGCCCGTGCCCGTCACGCCATTGTTATCAAAGGCAAGCTGCCCGCTGATCGACTCCAGCGCCAGCTCCGCATCCGGGAGCCTGAGGTCATTGCGATTCAGGTCGATGGTGCCGGAAACCGCCACTGGCGCATTTGACTTCCACAGCGCCACCTGAATATCCAGCCCGAGACTGGCAGCGCCGCTGGTACTGGCGCGGTCGACCAGCCCGCCGTAGGTCACGCCCAGCGGGCTGCTGCCCAGCTCGGCCAGCATGACATCCAGCGAGCCACGCACATCACCCAGTATTCGCAAATCCGGTTTCGCCAGGTTCGCGATACGGGCCGTTACCTGTTCGATCCTGGCGCTGCGGATCGCACCCGAGTGGCTGCTGATGTCCATGGTGCGGCCGGTAAAGTTTACCCGGGCGTCCAGGTCGGTGACCGCGGACCAGCCGGGGTGGTATTCCAGCCGCGCCTGCGTCACCGGCAGGCGCACCTCAAGCACGCCTTCTCCCTGGTCAAACGGCAGCTGGTCCAGCCGCCCGTTGACCCGCACCGTGCCTTTCCTGATAACGCCTGCCTTGAGACTGCGATCCAGCCACGCGACTGCAGTCGCGGGCATCTTTCTGGCGGGCAGATAATAGCTGACCCTGTCCAGGCTGGCATGCTCCAGGTTGACTGCCAGATTGATGGCGGGTGCACCATTCGCCGGCAGATCCAATGCGAAATTTGCCGTCAGTTCCAGATCGCGGTTTGTTATCTGCAGTTCATCGGAGGCCAGTTCCAGTCGCTGGCCGGTTTGCTGCCAGGTGATGTGTCCGTCAGCCGTGTCGATGGGCAGCACACCGCGAAACAGCCGGGTATCGCCAACCGTCGCATTGCGGCTCCTGAGCGTCAGCATCCCGGCTTCAAAGGTGCCGGATACGTCCCCGTCAATCCCACTGAGGTGTGGAATGACGCCGGATTGCTCGCAGCTCACCCCACTGAACCGGGCCGTCAGGCGTCGCAGCCGGGTGGAATCACCCTGCCTTTCCAGCGAAATCTGCAAATCCCGCACCATGCCGCGCGGCTGCAACTGTGCAAACCAGGTACGTATACCGGCATCCAGGCCGGGTATGGCCGGCAGCAGATCACCGAGACCATCCAGGTCAATGCGTGCGGCAGCGACATTCAGGAAGCTCCTGCCGTTTACCTGGCCAATGGCCGCGGCCAGATGATCTGTTTTCCAGCTGCGCCCGCCGGACTCGATCGCGAGTTGCTGCAGCGCGAACTGCCAGCCCGAGTGGGTGCGCTGCAACCCGAACTGTCCCCGCACGCGTTCGGCGGCAAACTCATGGCTGCCAACCGCACCGCTGTGTACCAGCAGAAAATCACTGACGTCGACCTCGCCGCGCAGCACATTCACCCGGGTCGAGGAAACATCGGCCCAGAGACGCACATCAGCGATACCGCCAACGCGGATCCCCTGCAGTGGATACTGCTCGAGCAGAGCCGGCAGATCGAGCGACCCCGCCTTCAGGTAGACGCGGCCCTGCCAGTCCTGGAGATGGCTGGCGTGGCCGTACAACTCAGCCTGAAAATCCACCCGCTTGCCCAGTGCATCCGGCAGCGTCGCGTAGCCTGCCAGGGTATGCGTGTAGCCCGCGTTTTTCAGCGACAACATCACCCCGGAGAAACGTTGTGGCAGCGTCCCCCGTTGCCGGTCGGTCAGGGTAACGCGGGCATCCCGCAGCGACAGCCGCGACATCGCGAACAGGGCAGACAGGTCCGCGGCAGCATCCGCGCCGAAATGCTCGAGATGGAACTGCCCGTCGCCCGCCCGCACCAGTGACAGATCGACACCGATGATATCGATACCGGAAGGCATGATCTCCTGCTCCCTCAGGTAGTGCCAGGTATCGAAGCTGATACGCACTTCCCGGATGGCAAGACGATGCTCGCCCTCACCCGCGATCACCACGTTCTCCAGCCGGAGTGCCGGATTGATGCCCTGCAAGGTGGCATGCAGCGCACCGAATGTGACCTCGTGCTGCAGCGCCCGGCTCGCGGCTATCTCGATCTCCTGCCGGTACGCTTCGAGTTCAGGGATCCAGAAACGGGCTGCCGAGAAGACACCTGCGGCCAGGAACAGAACAGCGACTGCCAGCAGCCAGCCTGCATGAAATACGCGCACCAGCATCGGTTACTGCTCAGGCCGCAGCAGAATACTGCGCATACCGCCTACAGGGGAACAACGTCATACTGCTCCTGGGTATACAGGGCTTCCACCTGGAACTTGATCGGTTTGCCAATAAAGGCCTCCAGCTCTGCCAGACTCGCCGATTCCTCGTCCAGCAGCAGGTCCACCACTTCCTGCGAGGCCAGCACCAGCAGTTGCTGGGCGTCGAACTGGCGTGATTCCCGCATGATCTCCCGAAAAATCTCATAGCAGACCGTCTCCGCGGTCTTCAGTGTCCCGCGGCCGCTACAGGTTGGACAGGTTTCGCACAGCACATGTTCCAGGCTTTCGCGCGTGCGCTTGCGGGTCATCTCCACCAGGCCCAGCGAGGACACCTCGGTGATCTGCGTGCGCGCATGGTCCTTGTCGAGGCATTTCTCCAGCGCCCGCAGCACCTGTCGCTTGTGCTCCTCGTCTGACATGTCGATGAAATCGATGATGATGATGCCGCCGAGGTTGCGCAGTCGCAGCTGGCGCGCCAGCGCCTGGGCGGCCTCGAGGTTGGTCTTGAAGATGGTTTCCTCCAGGTTGCGATGCCCCACGTAGCCACCGGTATTGACGTCTGCCGTGGTCATCGCCTCGGTCTGGTCGAGGATCAGGTAGCCGCCTGACTTGAGCTGCACCTTGCGCTCCAGTGCCTTGTGAATTTCGTCCTCGATACCGTAGATATCGAAAATCGGACGCTCCCCGGGATAGTACTCGATCAGGGTCGGCAGCCCGGGCATGAAGCGGTTGCAGAAGTCCTGCACGCGCTGGTAGCTCTCGCGCGAGTCGATGCGCACCTTCTCGACCTGGTCGCCCAGCATGTCGCGCATGACCCGGATGCTCAGCGGGAGGTCCTCGTAGATCACCGAACCCGGCCTGGCGGCCGCCTCGCTGGCGCTGATGGCGTCCCACAGCTTGCGCAGGAACATCATGTCGCCGCGCAGCGCCTCGGCAGTGGCGCCTTCGGCGGCAGTGCGCGCGATGAATCCGCCGCTGTCCTGTTCGCTCATGAACAGCTGGATGACATCGCGCAAGCGCACCCGCTCGGCCTCGTCCTCGATCTTCTGGGAAATACCCACATTGCCGACAGCCGGGATGAATACCAGATACCGCGAGGGGATGGTGATCTGCGTGGTCAGACGTGCACCCTTGGTGCCCAGCGGGTCCTTGATGACCTGCACTGAAATTTCCTGACCTTCATGCAGCAGCCGGGTGATGTCGTTAGCCGAATCCGGCTCGTTGCCACCCGGTTCGGTACCGCGGGGCACCACGTCAGAGGCATGCAGGAATGCCGCACGCTCCAGGCCGACATCGACGAACGCCGCCTGCATGCCGGGCAGCACCCGACAGACCTTGCCGCGATAGATGTTACCCACCAGGCCACGCTTCGCGGCGCGCTCGACGAATATCTCCTGCAGGACGCCGTTCTCCACCAGCGCCACGCGGGTCTCCCGCGGCGTCACATTGATCAGTATTT
>JASFOC010000149.1:0-6204 GCA_050116715.1 Gammaproteobacteria bacterium | reverse complement strand
ATAGTGCTTGACACGTATTAAGCCTGAATGTATAAGTTTTGTAACATATATGAATTTCAGCCTGGAAGGAAAACAAGCCATGAAAAACGCCGCCGCCAAAGCCATCGACTGGACAGAACAGGGCCTTGTTCCCGACAGCGTGATCCGTCACGGCATCCGCAGGCTGCTCGGACAGCGACTTGCCCGGCTCAGGGCTGACAACGGCGAGTTTCTGGCCAGCAGCAAATCCGCCTTTATACAGAGTATGGACGAAAGCGCCATCGCGCCGCTGCCGCACAAGGCGAACGAACAGCACTACGAAGTCCCGAGCAACTTTTTCCTGCGGGTACTGGGCGAGCACAACAAGTACAGCTGCTGCTACTGGGACAGCGGCGTTACCGACCTGGACACGGCGGAAGCAGACGCATTGCGGATCACCTGCGAACGCGCCGGCCTGGAAAACGGGATGGACATCCTGGAACTGGGCTGCGGCTGGGGTTCTCTGACGCTCTGCATGGCCAGGACGTTTCCTGACAGTCGCATTACAGCGGTGTCGAACTCCGGCACCCAGCGCGATTGCATCATCCGCATGGCACGCCAGCAAAACCTGCACAACATCGAGGTCATCACCTGCGACATGAATGATTTTTCAACCCCGGACCAGTTCGACCGGATTGTCTCGGTAGAGATGTTCGAGCACATGCGCAACTACCGCGCCCTGCTCGAACGCGTCAGCGACTGGCTGAAACCGGGTGGGCGCTTCTTCATGCACATCTTCTGTCACCGGGACGCCCCCTATGCCTTCGAGGACAGGGATGAAACCGACTGGATGAGCCGGCATTTTTTCAGCGGCGGCATGATGCCCAGCGACGATCTCCCGCTGTACTTCCAGGATCACCTGCAAATCGTCAGGCAATGGCGCTGGGATGGCCGGCATTACGAAAAAACCGCCAATGCCTGGCTGCAGAACATGGACAGGATGAAACCCGTACTCTTTCCGCTGTTCCAGAAGACCTACGGACAGGACGCTGCCGGGCAGTGGTGGATGCGCTGGCGCATGTTCTTCATGGCCTGCGCTGAATTGTTTGGATACGAGAACGGCCAGCAATGGTGGGTCAGTCATTACCTGTTTGACAAGCGTAAATCCACATGAATGGCATCTCCATCAACGCAGCAACCTGCCAGGCCGGCTGGCAGTGCAGTGTACCGGCCGGCGGACGGGTTGTCCTGATGCCGCTGCTGATGGCCCTGTCGAACCGTTTCGACGGCATCGTCGTCCAGCCCCCGCATGCAGCGCTGGCAGGTTGCAACGCCCGTGTTTGACCTCGACATCTTTCTTGCCGGGCTGGTTGTGGCGCTGCTGGTGACCACCCTCACATGGATCGTGAGCCTGTTGAAGCACGACGTGAGCATTGTCGACAGCGTCTGGTCGCTGGTTTTGCTTGCCCTGTGCGCCACCTATTTCCTGCTGTACGAATTTTCTACAACGCGTGGCGCCATCGTTCTGGTTCTCACCGCCATCTGGGCGCTGAGACTGTCCGCCCACATCACCTGGCGCAACCGCGGCGAACCGGAAGATGCCCGCTACCAGGCCATCCGCGAAAAACATTCCCCGCACTTTGCAGTTAAAAGCCTGGGAATCGTGTTCCTTCTCCAGGGTGTACTGGCATGGATCATTTCACTGCCGCTGCTCGCTGCCATCACCGGCAGCCGGCCCCTGAACCTGATCGATGCAGCAGCGCTGGCACTGGTGGTGTTCGGGACCCTGTTCGAAAGCATTGCCGACCTCCAGCTGGCCAGGTTCAAGGCAGCAGCAGGAAACCGGGGCCGGGTCCTGGATACCGGCTTGTGGCGCTATACCCGGCACCCGAATTACTTCGGCGAATGCTGCGTCTGGTGGGGCTTTTACCTGTTTGCCGTTGCGGCCGGCGGCTGGTGGTCGATCATATCCCCGATCCTGATGACGTTCCTGCTGCTGCGTGTTTCCGGCGTGGCATTGCTGGAAAAGGATATCCGTGAACGGCGCCCGGACTATGCCGGTTACATCAAGCGCACCAATGCCTTCATCCCGGGACTTCCGCGGGAAGACTGCAAGTCTGGATACTGACCATGCGTAGCGGAACCGGTTACAGCAGGCACGGAAAACCCTTGTACTGGCTCGCAGGTGCAGCCTTGCTGCTGGACAGCGGCGTGGAAGCAGCCAGCAAGGAATGGCGTTTCAGGGTCTACCTCGATGACAGGGAAATCGGATACCACCATTTCCTCCTGACAGAAAACGGCAGCGAAACCCGCCTGGACACCCGGGCCGAGCTGGAAGTCACCTTCCTCAAGATACCGGTATTCAGCTACACGCACGAGAATACCGAGCACTGGAATAACGGCTGCCTGCAAAGCATCGCCTCGGTCACGGACGAGAACGGCGAGCTGTATCGCGTCGAGGGTGATGCCGCAGCCGACGGATTCCGGGTCACAACCAACAGCGGCGAGTCCGTACTGCCGGACTGCGTCAGCACGTTCGCCTACTGGGACCGGTCATTTTTGCAGCGCCAGGCCCTGCTGAACTCACAGACCGGTGAATATGTCGACGTGAAAGTTGACTATATCGGTGAAGGCGAGACAAGCGCGGGCAACACAACACTGCCTGCGCACCGCTATCGACTTGCTGGCGAGGACCTGGAACTGGAACTCTGGTATTCACCGGAAGGACACTGGCTTGCGCTGCAGTCAAGCGTGGAAGGCGGTCGCCTGCTGCGTTACGAGATCGAGTAATCCGCGATGACAACACTCACCCGACTGCTTTGCCTTGTTCCGCTCATGTCACTTGCCGCATGCAGTGGCACCTTGCCGCCGGTACGCAGCGTTGCGCATGTCGACCTGGACCGTTTCATGGGCGACTGGTTCGTGATTGCCAGCAAACCGACATTCATCGAACAGGACGCCTATAACGCCGTGGAATCCTATGCAAGAGCGGGCGACAGGCAGATCGCCACAACCTTCCGCTTCAACAAGGGCGCATTCGATGGCCCGCTGAAAGTCTACCAGCCGACCGGCTACGTCACTGACGACCCGTCGAATGCGATCTGGGGGATGCAGTTCATATGGCCGATCAAGGCCGACTACCGGGTCATGTACCTGAGCGAGGACTACAGCCGCACCGTGATCGGGCGCAACAAGCGGGACTATGTCTGGATCATGGCCCGCACACCCGTGATAGCCGAAGCAGATTACCAGACCCTGGTCGAGCTGATCGCAGACCAGGGTTATGACACCTCGAAGATTCGCCGCGTACCGCAGCGTCATATGCAAACAGGAGACTCACGCCCATGAAAATCGCGGTTATCGGCACGGGGATCGCCGGCAATGTTGCCGCCCGTCATCTATGCACGGAGCATGACATAACCGTGTATGAAGCAGCCGGCCATATTGGCGGACATACCCACACGCATGACATTACCTGGCGCGGGGAAACGCATGCCATCGATACCGGGTTCATCGTTTTCAACGACTGGACCTATCCCAACTTCATTGCCCTGCTGGAAGAGATCGGTGCTGCAGCATTCCCCACGCAAATGAGCTTCAGCAGTCGCTGCGAGGCCAGCGGCATCGAATACAACGGCGCCTCCCTGAACAAGCTGTTTTCCCAGCGGCGCAACCTCCTCAGGCCCGCCTTCCACGCCATGATCAGGGACATCCTGCGCTTCAACAGGGAGTCCCGTGAATTGCTCGACAACAGCGATGCGGAACTCACCCTGGGACGCTACCTGGCTGACAACAACTACGGCCGCCTGTTTGTGAACAACTACATCATCCCCATGGGCGCCGCCATCTGGTCGACCGATCCGCGCCAGATGCTGGATTTCCCGGCCTGCCACTTCGTACGCTTCTTTGCCAACCATGGATTGCTGAACATCAGGAACCGGCCGCAGTGGCGCGTAATAGCGGGCGGTTCGCGTGAATACGTCGAAAAACTGGTCGCGCCCTTTCGTGACCGGATACGCCTCAACGAGGCGGTAGTGGCGATCAAGCGCCTGCCAACGCATGTGGAGCTGCGCACCGCCTGCGGCGCAAGGGAGCGCTTCGACCACGTCTTCATCGCCAGCCACAGCGACCAGGCGCTCGCCATGCTGACGGAACCGACACAACTGGAACAGCAGGTGCTCGGCGCCATTCCCTACCAGCACAACGATGTGGTACTGCACACCGACACTTCCCTGCTGCCGAAATCCAGGCGCGCCTGGGCTGCCTGGAATTACCTGCGCAAACGCGATGACAGCGGACAGGTCACCGTCACCTATAACATGAACATTCTGCAGAAACTGCAGTCAGACACCACGTTCTGTGTGACCCTGAACGATACGCACAGCATTGATCCCGACAGCATACTGCAGCGCATCCATTACCAGCACCCCGTGTTCACCTCCGCAGGCGTCGCTGCACAGCAGCGCCAGCAGGAAATCAACGGCAGGCACCGCACCTGGTATTGCGGGGCATACTGGCGCAACGGTTTTCACGAGGACGGCGTCGTCAGCGCACTGAATGCATTACAGGACTTCCGGGAATACATTGACCATGAACAGCCGAATCTACGTCGGGCAGGTTAGGCACCGCCGCTACACGCCGGCGCCGCACGCGTTTCAGTATGCGCTGTTCATGCTGTATCTCGACCTGGATGAACTGCCGACACTGTTCCGCAAGCGCTGGCTGTGGTCTGCCAGGCGGCCTGCCATCGCACGCTTCAGGCGTGCAGACCATCTCGGCGACGCAGCCACCGACCTGCGTGACGCCGTGAAAACCCTGGTCCGGGATAAAACCGGCATCTCGCTGAACGGGCCGATACGGCTGCTGACCAACCTGCGCTATTTCGGCCACGGATTCAACCCGGTCAGCTTTTATTACTGCTTTGACAGGGCCGGGGAGAAACTCGAGGTAATCGTGGCCGAGGTAAACAACACGCCCTGGGGTGAGCAGCACTGTTACATACTGACCGAGTCGGACAACCTGGGAAACGCGACCACGAAACGCTACCTGGCGGACAAGCGCTTCCATGTTTCCCCGTTCATGGGAATGGACATCGATTATGACTGGCGCTTTACCCTGCCCACCGACAGGCTGATCGTCCACATGAAAAATTACCAGCGCGGCGATCAGGTCTTCGACGCCACGCTTTCGCTGCACGGGCAGCCGGTCAACGGCTTCAGCCTGGCCGGCGTATTGACCCGCTACCCGCTGATGACCGTCAAGATCATTGCCGCCATCTACTACCAGGCGCTACGCCTGTGGCTGAAGAAGATACCCTTTGTTCCACACCCCGACCGTCAGGAGGCACCGGACCCGGTGAGACGACCATGAAATCCGCGACACTATGCATCGATAAAGCTGACCTGCAGGACCGGAACCCCGGCTTGCTCGACTCGGTAGCCAGGCGCATCCTGCACAGCAGACTGGAAAACCTGCGCCACGGCGAACTCATCCTGGCAGAAGGAGACGAGCACTACCGCTTCGGCCGGCAGGATGACATGTTCCCGCGTACCGTCACGATCAACATCACCGACAGCGGGTTTTATTCCAGCCTGCTGGTGTACGGCTCTGTGGGTTTTGGCGATGCCTACCTGAACGACTGCTGGCAGTGCGATGACCTGACGGGACTGTTCGAGTTGTTCCTCTGCAACCGCAACTACATTGAGAATATCGGCCCGGGCATGCGCTGGCTGGTTAAACCACTGCAACTGCTGCGGGGCTACCTGCATCGCAACACCCTGCAGGGCAGTCGTCGCAATATCGAGGCGCACTACGACCTCGGCAATGCGCTCTTCGAGCTGTTCCTGGACAAGACCATGATGTATTCCTGCGGTATATTTGATCGCCCGGAGTCGTCACTGCAGGCAGCTTCCGAGGCCAAGCTGGAACGCATCTGCCGGAAACTGCAGCTCCAGCCGTCTGACCATGTACTGGAAATCGGTACCGGCTGGGGCGGGTTTGCGCTGTACGCGGCGCAGCACTATGGCTGCCGCGTCACCACAACCACCATCTCGAGACAGCAGTACGAGTATGCAAAACAGCGCGTCCAGGCGGCCGGCCTGGAAGACCGGATTACCCTGTTGTTCGACGACTATCGCAAGCTCGACGGCAGCTACGACAAGCTGGTGTCGATCGAGATGATCGAGGCAATCGGCCACCAGTATTTTGACACCTACTTCAGGAAATGCAGCGAACTGCTGAAGCCAA
>JASFOC010000148.1:0-6271 GCA_050116715.1 Gammaproteobacteria bacterium | reverse complement strand
TCATCGGCAGCCTCAATGGCATTACCAACGAAGGCTGGATCGAAACAGCCCGGCTGATGCAGGATGCCGGTGCCTCTGGCATCGAACTCAACGCGTATTATATTCCTGCCAAACTCCACCTGGACGGGCGCGAGGTCGAGCAGCGCTACCTGGACATCCTCGCAGCGGTGAAGGCGGCGGTCAGCATCCCGGTCGCCATGAAACTCAGTCCGTTCTTCAGCGCCACCGCCAACATGGCCCGGCAGTTCGACGAGGCCGGCGCCGATGCACTGGTGCTGTTCAACCGTTTCTACCAGCCGGACCTGGATCTGGAAGAAATGGAGGTCATCAACGACCTGAAACTCAGCACCCCTGACGAAATCCGGCTGCCACTGCTCTGGATCGGCGTGCTGTACGGCCGCATCAACGCCTCGCTCGCAGCCACCACCGGCGTGCACAGTCCGGCCGAGCTGATCAAGTACCTGCTGGCAGGCGCGGACGTTGTCATGAGCACCTCCGGCATGCTGCGTCACGGCATCGGCTTTCTCACTACCCTGGTGGAAGGCCTGCAGGACTGGATGGAAGCCAGGGAGTACGAATCCATAGCACAGATGAGAGGCTCGATGAGCCAGGTCAACTGCCTCAATCCCGGCGCCTTCGAACGCGCCAACTACATCAAGATCCTGGAAAACTACAAGCCGGAGTACGAGTAACGCACCCCGGCAGGAGCCAATCGGTTACTGTGTTTTCACAGACAAACCGGCAAGCCCCGGTGCTGCAGCGCACGGTAAGGTTCGACCGGTTTCGGTGATCGCCTGCATGATTGCGACGGCCGCAAATGCCGGAAAAGCCGGTCCTGTTAAAACGCCGTCATGGCAACAAATCCGGATGTGCCGGTTCTGTGCCTTACAGTCTCTCAGACCAGTCAGGATTTCTCACCGGGATCCCGCCGAGAAATCCGGGGTGGCGTCCTTTAGACGGGTCAAGGCGTGTTACTATGGGCGCAAGCGTCGCAAGTGACTGAATATTAAACGGCCTGAGATTAACCGCAGCGGCTGAACATCCCCGTGGCGGCAGTTTGATTCTCTCCCGTTTCGCCAGTCAACTTCGATTCGCTGCAATCCAACGGCAGTCTCTGCGCTTCGCGGTGCTATGCGTGCTTTGCGGCATTTACCGGTTTGCCAGCGGGTGGAGGCATTGATGGAAAAGGTGGCCTGTTCCCGCTCGTTCTGATTTTAACCTTATTCGACCCAACAGCGATGTCTACAACGCGCCATACCCACCCGCCGAGAAGCAGAGCGGATATCACAAAATTTCTCCAGGGTGCACAGTCGGACCTGGTCAGCGAGATGCTGGATGACCTTCCGCCCAGTTTTTATATAGTGGGCGCACCACGTTGCGGGACGACGGCACTGGGCAAGGCGCTTGGCAGCCATCCGCACATCGCATTCTCCAAGCCGAAGGAGACCCATTTTCTACTTGAAGACCGCCCGGCGACGCGGATAGAAGATATTCGGCGGCTATATCTGCAACGTTTCCAGCCTGACCTTGCGCGCGATACCCAGGCAATCGGTGATGGTTCGGTGTCGTATCTTTACGAACCGGATGCAATACGGCGCGCGATAGCCTTTGACCCCCGTGCAAGATTCATTGCATCAGTCAGGAGTCCGCTGGACATGCTGCATTCCTACCACGCCCGACTGCTGTACACGCTGGATGAGGACGAGGCAGACTTTTCCAGGGCCTGGAATTTACAGAAGGCGCGCAGGGCAGGACGAAAAATTCCCAGGCGCTGCCGCGCACCGGAGCTGTTGCAGTACGGCGAGATAGCAATGCTGGGAAGTCAAATCGCACGCCTGTTCGAAGTGGCCGGACGAGACCGGTGCCACATTGTTGTCTTCGACGACTTCATCAGGAACCCGGGCGCTGTATACAAGCAATTGCTCGACTTTATCGATGTCGAGGATGATCACCGGCGAGAATTCAAGTCAATGCGCAGCAATGCTGGTGTCAAGTACCGCTGGCTGCAACAGTTCGCGATGAACCCGCCGAAGTGGATCTTCAGGCTTATTGATGCTGGTGGTGCCGGCACGATAGAACGCCTGAAGAAAGTGCGCAAGCGTGTAAAGCGATTCAACAAGGCACGAGAAAAACGCCAGCCCCTGCCCGCTGATATGAGGGCAATGCTGGCTGAGTATTACCGCGTTGATGTGGAGAATTTATCGGCGCTGCTGGGGCGGGACCTGACTTGCTGGTTGAGTGCACAGTCTCGGGGCAGTGGTGACAGGCATGCGTAATCCGGGAGCCAGGCAGTTCTAACAGCAATGTGTATCCGCCGCTGCAGCATTTTCAGCGTTGTCTATCTGCACGGGAATATCTCATTGTGACCGGGCGTTGTCGTATGCAGCAGCGCAAGCTGCGGTGCGCAGCAGGCAAGCTTCCTGGACTGGCAGCCGGCTGAAACCACCCTGTGTAATGAGCGCCTGCCAGCTGCCAGGCCATACAGGCTGTAACCTCAGCCAAACCCGTGCCGGGACTTGTTTTCATCCTCCTGTTTCCTGAATTGCAGGAACCTTGGCAGGAACTTGTCCCAGTCGATGATGTGGGCGTCCAGCTCGGGACCGTCGATGCAGGCATGCTTGCGCACCATTTTGCCGCCAAGGGTGACCGGCACCATGCATGCGCCGCACATTCCGGTGGCATCCACCATGATCGAGTTGAGGCTCGCCACCGTCTTCACCCCGTAGGGTCTGGTCAGGTCGCTGACAGCGCGCATCATCATCGGTGGACCGATGGTCACCACCTCGCCGACGGGACGACCGTGCCCGGCCTTCATGTTCTCCAGCATCTCCTCCAGCGGACCGGTGACAAATCCGTTTATGCCGAAGCTGCCGTCATTGGTGGTATAGATCACGTCAAGCAGTTCGGGGTACTCGGCCTGCAGCAGACCAATGCGCTCGTCCGGCCCGGCCCAGAACATCAGGTCCCGGGTGCGGAACCCGGAGATCAGGGTGACGTGATTGCCCATGCGCAGATGCTCGCGCATGATCGGGTAAACGGGCGGCAGCCCCACGCCGCCGGCGGTAAAGACCACCGTCTCGCCGTTTTCGTATCGATGCAGCTGGCTGGGCAAGCCCAGCGGTCCGGCGATGCCATGGATGATGTCGTCGACCTCCATCCGGTTGATCATCATCGAGCTGCTGCCCAGGCTCTGTATGACAAGGTCGATGGTGCCCCGCTGCACATCCCAGTCCGCCAGTGTCAGCGGGATCAATTCACCCTTGTCCCAGCCCAGCACCCGCACAAACTGCCCGGCGCGCGCCGACTTTGCGATCAGCGGCGCATACACCACGAACTCGACAATGCCCTCCGCCAGTTCGAGCTTCTCCAGGATTTTCTTTGCTGCCTGGCCTTCCCCGGTATAGCGCTCTGCACTGGCCACCAGGGACTTTATCTCGCCGGCGGAATACGGGGTTGCGCCAGCGATTTCGCGTGCCGCGGCCTGGCCGTCGCCCGCCGCCTTGATGGCAGTGGAGCCGCCGCGGTTGGCATCACCACCGGTATAGACATCGGCGATCGAGGTCTCCTGCGAGCCCGACCTGATCTCGATGGTGCCCCACTTGCTGGTCTTGAGCCCCGGCTCCGCGTCCTTGACGATGGGATTGGATGCGTTACCCAGCGCCATGATCACCAGATCCGCCCGGATTTCCTCGGTTTGCCCGGTTGCCAGCGGCCGGCGTCGTCCCGAGGCATCCGGTTCACCCAGTTCCATCACATCGAGAACTGCATGGGTGACGAAGTGCGTCTTGTCGTTGCCAAGGAACTCGCGCGGCGACCTCAGCACATGCAGCGCAATATCTTCCTCCAGGGCGTGATGCAGTTCCTCCACGCGTGCCGGCATCTCCTCGCGGGTACGCCGGTAAACGATGGTGACCTTGCCGCCCAGGCGCCGCGCAGTGCGGGCCGCATCCATCGCGGTGTTGCCGCCGCCGATGACGATGATCTGCTTGCCCCTTGTTTCAGGCAGTGGCGTCTCGTAGTCCGCCTTATGTGCATTCATCAGGTTGACGCGGGTGAGGAACTCGTTGGCCGACAGGATGCCGTTCATGTGCTCGCCAGGGATGTTCATGAAGCGCGGCAGTCCTGCGCCGGTGCCGATGAAGACCTTCCAGAACCCCGCCCTTTTCAGCGCCTCCAGGGTGGCAGTCTTGCCAACAATAAAATTGGTGACGAACTTGCCGCCCATCTGTTTGACCTTTAGCACCACGTCGTCGATCAGGTCATTGGGCAGACGGAACTCGGGAATACCGTAGCGCAGCACGCCGCCGAGTTCGTGAAAGGCCTCGAACACGGTGACCGGGTAGCCTTCCTTTGACAGCAGGTAGGCATTGATCAGGCCGGCGGGGCCGGAACCCACCACGGCAATCGGCGGCTTGTCGGCCTTCGACCAGGGGTTGGCGAAATCCCCGATCTCGAAGTTGGCATTCGCATTGAGTATTTTTTCGCTCTGCGGCAGGTACCATTCCAGCTGCCCGATTTCTATGGGGCGTTCGTTATGGGTGCACACGCCCTGGCACTGGATCTCCTGGGGACAGACCCGGCCGGTGACGTTTGGCAAGGGGTTGGCTTCCCTGATCAGTTCGAATGCCTGCCTGAACCTGCCCTCCCCCATCAGGTGGATCATCTCCGGGATGTGGATCTTGACCGGGCAGCCACCCTCGTTCTCGCCGCCGTCCATCTTCGGCAGCCCAAGCTCGCAGGGCCTGTCATCGCACTGCTTGTCGCGCAGGACTTCCAGCCAGACAAGCAATTCAACTTCACGGAAGCTGTAGCCCAGCCCCATGTAACCCAGGTATCCCTGGTTCACCAGATCGAAGTCATCGGCGCGCTCGTGAGGCGGGCGAATGTAGGGCGGGATATTGTTCTTGCCGGGCCAGCCATCGGAGAGGCCCTTGAACATCGGATAACGCGTCGAGAGATGCCTGTCGATGGCACGGATGAACTTGCGTTTGAACTTGAGGGGTATGCCCCACAGGAAACGCAGCAGCAGCGTGCTCATGTCGTCGTTTTTCAGCAGCAGGCCCCAGAGGGCGTGGGTAAATGCCTCCCCCAGTTCATCCTGCTGGAATTCCCAGGCGATCGCGCTGGTTCCCTCGGTGATGAACATCTGCTGAAAAAACTGCGGATCGTTTGCCAGACGCTTCTGCAGCAGCCCCACCTGCTTCTTGAACAACTCGACCGACCCGGTGTGTTCCAGCTCGGCGATCTGTTCCCTGGCTGACTCGATATGCTGCCGGTTGTTCTCGATCTCCAGGTTGGCGCGGTAGTAGCGTTCCACATCCTCCCGGTGATACGCGCAATCGGCCCTGGCGCCACCCGTTGATGTCTGTGCTGTCTCGTCAAGCTGCTGTGACATTCTGTTGCCTCCTGATACCTGCCTATGCCGGCTGCTTAAAGCGGATGATCTCGGCGTCGCAATCATCCGCCACCCGGGCTGCACGCTGCACCAGCTCATCCGTGATCTCGATCCTGTCGAGCACGCCCGGTATCACCCGGCTCACTTCCCTGGGTGTCCCGTCAACAACGATTTTTGTCTTTTCGAAGAGTTCGCCCAGGTCCTGGTAACAGGTCTTGCAGTTGGTGCATTTGGGCATGTCTTCCTCGGTAATTTCCACCAGCGGCCCTTCCTGCTGGTCCCCCGCTACCCGGGCGGGTTCCCGGGTGGCCGTCTGTGCGGCCGAGGCCACGTTGACAGGAATCCTGTCTATTGCCGTGGCGGGTGCGGTGGAGGCACTGGCCAGCTCGGCCATGCCCCTGGCGATGGAATCGATCGCATTTTCCCTGGCGATATTCGACTGGTTGTATTTCTGCTTCCAGTCTTCCAGCTCCTCGCGGTGGCTGGCTTCCATGCGGTCAATATGCAGCCCGCCAAGATACTCCAGCATGCGCCAGTTTCTGCGCCGCTCCTCGGTCAGGTCCACCATTGCAGAAGACATGGTCAGCCTGATCAGCTTCCCGTCCGGCTTCGTCGACCAGATGAACGGTACCTTGCCATAGCGGCCGGCCTTGTCGAGGTCGATGTATTCATGCAGCGGAAGCGGCTCTCCCGCACCGTTAAGCGGATGGAAGTGCTTCTTGAAGCGCCCCTCCTGCAGGGCGAAATCCGCTGCGGTGAACGGTATTTCCAGGAGCTGCGCATTGCCCGCGTCATCGATGTAATCCAGCGTCGTGGTGGTCCAGTCCTTGCCGATTTCCGGGTTACCCTCCAGGGAGAAGCGTTCTGCCAGGGTGT
>JASFOC010000147.1:0-6277 GCA_050116715.1 Gammaproteobacteria bacterium | reverse complement strand
AAAGGCGAGTCGACCGGGCTTTTCCCGGCGCGGCAAATCCAGCTCTATCACGTTTCACATATTCCTGGCGTGGTTTCAGGGTTACAGGGGCAGGGGGCTGATACAGGCAGTATAAACGGCTGGGACTGTGGTTTCAGCACCCTGCAGCGATCTGCGCGGGAGCGGGGAGTACCATTGACCGGACTTTAGCCGATCATTGCAAAAATTCTTGCTGTAGGAGCGGCTTGCAGCCGCGATTCGCGCCTGCAAGGCGCTTGTGCCCACCGGGGTATTTATGCCCTTCAGGATGCTCCTGCAAAATGCTATCAGAAGCTCACCAGCGGTGATTTCCAGAAACAGCATCAAACTAGTACTGTTTCAATCTGATGATGACGGATATTATGGCCACGGGACCCACGGAAAAACACGGAAAGAAACAATACCCGTTTAAATAACATTTCTGTTTCTTTCCGCGGATTCCGTGGCTATTAGAGAAATACTGACACCCGGCACGACCTGTCAACATCTGTTATTTTCAAGTTGAAAATGCACTGGTAAATCATATGGTGAAAGAATTATCTGGCCGCAATTTATGCAACTGTCGGGTTTACAGTGGGGTTTTGCCGGGTTGCCCCGGGATATCCCGGACGAGGCGCGGCACAAGGTAGCCAGGCAGCGCTGCTTGCATTGCTGTATGGATATCTCTGGCAGTGTCCTGATCGACCGCAAAATGCGCAGCGCCCTGCACCTTGTCCAGCAGGTGCAGGTAGTAGGGAAGGACACCTGCTGCAAACAGGGACTCACTCAATCTGATCAGGATTGCAGCAGCATCATTTATACCATGCAGCAGGACCGACTGGTTCAGCAGGGTGACGCCTGCACTGCGCAGGCGCTGCAGGGCCGTTGCGACTGACGGATCGATTTCGTTAGGGTGGTTGCAGTGTATGACAATCACGACCTGCAGGCTTTGTCGCCCGATCCACTGCAGCAGTTCCTGGTCGACCCGTTCCGGCAGTACAACGGGGAGGCGTGTATGGATACGCAGTGTTTGCAGTTGCGGGATGCCTGCCAGCTGTTCTGCCAGAGACTGCAGCCGGGCATCGCTCAGCGCCAGCGGGTCACCACCGCTGAGTATGATTTCGTGAATATCCACATGCTGTCTGAGATAGTGAAGTGTTTCCTGCATGTGCGCGGTTGCCGGGTTGGCGTCACTGTAGGGGAAATGCCGGCGGAAACAGTAGCGGCAATGGATGGCACAGGCGCCGGTGACGGTCAGCAGGGCGCGTCCCCTGTATTTGTGAAGCAGCCCCGGTACGGGCATGGCGCGCTGTTCACCCAGGGGGTCGTAATGATAGCCGGGGGACTGCGCTGCTTCTGCGGCTGTCGGCAGCACCTGCAGTAACAACGGGTCATGGCTGTTGCCCCGGGCCATGCGATTTACAAAACCCCGTGGTACCCGTAACGGAAAGTCGCCGGCAGCAGGCATGAATTCCAGCTCATTCGGGTCGATTTCCAGCAAGGCAAGCAATTCATCACTTGACCTGATGCCCTGCGACAGCAGTTGCTGCCAGAGTGGCCGGTGTTCCGGCGCCTCTATTCGGGGTATGATGACGGACGTTTTTTCCATTTATTCGGTAATCAGGGTTGATACAAGCGTCATGGCATCTTACAGCACCAATGAATTCAAGGGCGGACTGAAAATCATGATAGATGGCGACCCATGCGCCATTATTGAAAACGAGTTCGTCAAGCCCGGCAAGGGTCAGGCGTTCAACCGGGTCAAGATCCGCAATCTCAAGACAGGTCGCGTCATCGAGCGGACCTTCAAGTCGGGGGAATCGGTCGAGTCTGCCGACGTCATGGAGGTGGAGTTGCAGTACCTCTACAATGACGGTGAATTCTGGCATTTCATGGATCCGCAAACCTATGAACAACTGGCTGCCGGCGAGGCGGCTGTCGGCGAGGCGGCGAAATGGCTCAAGGAGCAGGATGTCTGCCAGGTGACGCTCTGGAACGGGACGCCGTTGCTGGTGACCCCGCCGAATTTCGTCATACTGACCGTGACCGATACGGATCCGGGCGTGCGTGGTGATACCTCGGGTGGCGGTGGCAAGCCGGCCACCCTGGAAACCGGTGCTGTCGTCCGTGTGCCCCTGTTTATCGATATTGGCGATACCCTCAGGATAGACACCCGTACCGGTGAATATGTCGCCCGGGCCAAGGAGTAGCCGGCAGCGTTATCTGTCAGGCGGGTATCTTGCAATCAGCTGTTGACTGGAGGCCGACGGCCTCGCTGGAAATGCTGCGCTTGCGGGCCACGCTGCTGGCCCGTATCCGTACGTTTTTTAGTCGCCATGACGTGCTCGAGGTCGATACGCCGGCACTCTCCGGGGCTGCGACCACGGACCCCGCCCTGCACAGTTTTGCAACTACCTACCACGGCCCCGGCCCGCGTGCCGGGGCAAGCTGTTATCTGCAAACCTCTCCCGAATTTCCCATGAAGCGCCTGCTGGCTGCGGGTGCCGGGTCGATTTACCAGGTTTGCAAGGTCTTTCGGGACGGTGAATACGGCAGCCTGCATAATCCCGAGTTCAGCTTGCTGGAGTGGTATCGCACCGGTTATGACCACCTTGACCTGATGGCTGAGGTGGAGCGTCTGCTGCGCGAAATACTGGAGGATATCAAGCCGCTGTCCGGCGCCGGGCACTGGGCCTACCGGGACCTGTTCCTTGAGTTTGCCGGGGTGGATCCCTTCTCGGTCACGGTACCGGAACTGCAGGACCTGCTGAGTTCCCGGCATGATATCGCCCCGGTGGGCCTCCCGGCCGGGGAGATCGATCCCTGGCTGGACCTGATGCTGACCCATATCATCGAACCGCAGCTGGGGTCCGGACTGGTATTTGTGCGCGATTATCCTGCCTCGCAGGCGGCGCTTGCCCGCCTGCGCCCGGGAAGACCGCCGGTTGCGGCGCGCTTCGAGGTATACCTCGACGGCATCGAACTCGCGAACGGATTTCATGAACTTGCCGATGCCGACGAACAGCGGCAACGTTTCAAGGCAGAGTGCAGGCGCCGTGTTGAATCGGGTGATAAGGCGGTTTGCATTGACGAGCGCCTGCTCGCGGCACTGGAATCAGGGCTGCCTGAGTGTGCCGGCGTGGCGCTGGGACTCGACAGGCTGTTGCTGGTCGCCGGCGGAGGGCACGGCCTGCATGACGTTATCGCGTTTCCTTTCGAGAGAGCCTGAACGCCGGCCATGGCTTGTATCCGGACACCACATCTTCGGGACTGGCGACATGGCCGGGATGGTAATGTATTACATAACAGCCCGGGTCAGGCCACGGCTGATGTGCCTGCAGTGAATTCCGGGCTGTGTCTGCCATGCTAGCCGGCATTCGCGTCATTCTCAGCAATACCAGCCACCCCGGGAATATAGGCGCGGCGGCACGCGCCATGAAGACCATGGGCCTGACGCAACTGGTGCTGGTTGAACCCAAACGCTTCCCCGATGCCGAGGCGACCGCCCGTGCTTCGGGGGCTGACGATGTGCTGGTCAAGGCACGGCTGGAAACGGATATCGATGCCGCCCTGGCCGGTTGCCGGCTGGTTATTGGTGCCAGTGCGCGTTCCCGCAGTATCCCCTGTCCGGTAATCGATCCTGGTGAATGTGCCTGCAGGCTGTATGCTGAAAGCCTGCAGGGGGATGTGGCCATTCTGTTCGGTTGCGAACAGAACGGCCTGAGTAATGCAGAAATAGACCGCTGCCATTTCCTGGTACAGATACCGACCAACCCGGATTACAGTTCACTCAACCTGGCTGCTGCCGTACAGATCATCTGTTACGAGATTATGGTTGCGCACCTCGGGCACGAGGAAGGTGGCAAGGAGGGCGGCAAGGAATTCGGGCATGCAGTGGTCTCTGTCGATGAAATGGAGCGCTTCTATGCGCATCTTGAACATGTCCTTGTCGAACTGGAGTTCCTCGATCCCCGCAATCCGCGCCATTTAATGCGACGCCTGCGACGCCTGTTCAACCGCGCACGCCCGGACTACAACGAGATCAATATCCTGCGCGGCATCCTCTCGGCTGCGCTGCAGAGGCAGGGGCACAAGCCGTGATCCGGTTGCGCCGGTCACCCTGCTGTCTGCCCGGCTTACCCTGCAGACCGGAGGGTATGTCTTGTTGTTTGGCCCTGCTGCCGCTATGGTAACTGCAGGTTTCCCTGGCTGAGTTTTCCGGAACATGTTTAACAGAATTCGTGAAGACATCCGTTGTGTATTTGACCGTGATCCCGCGGCGCGGAATTCCTTTGACGTGCTGACAACCTACCCTGGCATTCATGCGGTAATGATACACCGCCTCAGCCACTGGCTGTGGATGCATGGGCTCAAGTGGCTGGCGCGTGTATTTTCCAATATTGCCCGCTGGTATACAGGGATCGAGATTCATCCCGGTGCGGTAATAGGGCGGCGCTTCTTTATTGACCATGGCATGGGCGTGGTTATCGGTGAGACTACCGAGATCGGTGATGATTGCACCCTGTATCATGGTGTCACGCTGGGTGGCACCAGCTGGGACAAGGGCAAACGTCATCCGACCTTGCGGAATAACGTTGTTATCGGTGCGGGTGCAAAGATTCTTGGTCCAATAGTGATAGAGGACGGCGTGCGTATTGGCTCCAACGCCGTTGTGCTCAAAAGCGTACCCAACGGCGTTACCGTGGTTGGAGTGCCGGGACGTATGGTCGGTGGTGTCAAGGAACCGGATGCCAAACGTCAGGCGATCGCAAAGAAAATGGGGTTTGACGCCTACGGTGCGACCAGTGATATGCCGGATCCGGTTGCGACTGCGGTGAATGGAATTCTGGACCATATCCATGCCATGGATGAGCGACTTGAGGATATCTGCCGCGGGCTGAAGGAACTGGGCGCCGAAGTCGGTGAAATCCAGTTGCCTGGCCTCGACTCATGCCAGTTAAAACACGTAGAAAACAAGGAAATTGATGCGGCTGTCGAGTCTGTGGTGGAGCAGGAAAAATCACCTCCCGATCCTTGACCTGCCAGGTGCATTGTGCGATTTTTTGAACAACCCCATCCGGAAGGCATTCGTGAAACTGACAAGTAAAGGACGTTATGCGGTCACAGCCATGCTGGACCTCGCCTTCCATTCCGAAGCAGGTCCGGTAACCCTGGCGCACATCTCCAGACGCCAGGACATTTCCCTCTCCTATCTGGAGCAATTGTTTACCCGCTTGCGCAAGCACCACCTGGTTTGCAGTACCCGCGGACCGGGTGGCGGATATTCCCTGGCGCGCCCGGCTGGAGAGATCGCGGTTTCCGAGGTCGTTGCCGCGGTCGATGAGGCTGTCGACACGACGCGCTGCAGCGGTGCTACAAACTGCCACGACGGACAGCAGTGTTTAACGCATGAACTCTGGGATGAACTCAGCCACCAGATATTCGAGTTCCTGAACGACATCAGTCTGCAGGATCTGATGGATGAGCAAAGTATCCGGAAGGTCGCGGCCCGCCAGGACAGCAATACCCGGCACAGTGCCGCACTGGAAGTCAGCCTGCCGACAGACAAGCCCGACACCGAATCTGTCTAGCCTGCATATTGCAGTGTGCCGGGATCCCGGTGAGAAATCCGCGCTAGCGGTTTGCTGCAGTTGTATTTGCATTTTTTGCGACAGTGCTCACACAGAAAACCGGTACAGGTCACGGAAGTTCGCCCCTTACTGCCGATACTATAACCATCAGTGTTACCGGAATTGCAGGAGATGGTTATGAGCAAGCTATTCGCAATCTTTTTCGTGATTTACCTCGTGGGGGACCCGACTCTCAGTATGCTTGAGGTATTCAGCGATACCAAGGAATTCATCATTGCTGCTGTATTGGCGATCATCATGGTTCCCTGGGTGGTTTCACAACTCGAAAACTGACCTCGTTTTTTGACGGCCCCGACACCGTCAATTGTGAAGTTACCCGCCAGCCGGCCCCGGGCAACCCGGGCCGGCTGTTTTTTGCCTCCAGGGAAGGAGGTACATCGCGGAGCGCAGGGATGCGCGGGAGCGATGCGCCTGCAGGGAAGGAGGTACATCGCGGAGCGCAGGGAGAAGGTGAGGGCGTGAAACGCTCGAGAGACTGGCCTGGGCCATGCGCGGGAGCGATGCGCCTGCAGGGAAGGAGGTACATCGCGGAGCGCACGACTACATGGATGTAGGAGTCAGGGCAGTGCAGGACGTAACTGCCGAGAGAGAAGGTGAGAGCGCGAAGCGCTCGAGAGACTGAGATCGGA
>JASFOC010000146.1:0-6286 GCA_050116715.1 Gammaproteobacteria bacterium | reverse complement strand
CCGTTCCGGTATGCCTTCAGCGGTAATCATGATGGTGCGGATGCCAGGCAGTTCCAGGGCGTCACGGGTGATGCGCGCGGCCCGGCGGAAGGAGGCGAAATTCAGCAGTACGGACGCCTCGGGGTGCGCTTCTGCCGCAGCATGCTTGCTCTTGTAGACCGGCAGCAGCACTTCGCTGCTGCCGAAGAAAAACTTGCCAAAGCGGTTGCTGCCGGTGGGAGAGACGATGGCCGCAACCGAGGGCTGCGCGCGCCCGATGAGCGTGTCGTAGTCGAGCATGCGCTGGATGGCCGCCTGGTGATTGTTCCAGAAGATCGCCCGGGTATCCCGATCGAACAGCACGGCATCCGCGCTGGCTTCGGCCGGCAGCGTTGCCGCCTGCCGGCTGACTGCCACGCTTCCCCGGCTAGGCACTGAGGGCCATCCTGGCAACATCCGTCATGTGGGTCTCCGGACCGTAGACCTCGATGGGCAGGCCGAGGTCATCAGCCGCCTGCCTGATATTGCGCAGCCCCACTTCGTAGTTCGGACCGCCACGACGGACATAGATGCGGACCCCGACTGCCCGCAGCTGCTCGTGGTATTCACGCAGCGCCTGGATGATACCGGTAAAGGTCTTTGCCACATCGGTAAAATTGGCGATGGCGCCCCCGATGATCAGGATCTTCTCGCGACCCTGCGGGTCCGGGCTGCGCGTCATCAGATCCAGCAGGGTGCGGGTGTACTGGTAGGTCTCCTGGGTCGTCGGGTTCCCCGAGTATTCCCCGTAGTTGGCGAGTTCACCGGCACCGATCAGGTCGGCGATGGTATCCGCATAAACCACCGATGCGCCGCCACCGGCAACCAGTGTCCAGATGGTTCCCTGCGGATTGAGGATGGTCAGCTTGAGCGAGGCGCCGCTCTTGTCGTCAATTTCCTTGATGGCCTTTTCCTCGGGGCCGGGCGCCTTCATACCGAAGGGCGTGGGGAAATACAGTGGTCCCCAGCGGTCCGCCATGAAGTGGCCGGCCGTGTCGTCGACTTTTGCCACCAGGTCGAGCAGGTGCACACGTTCGCCGGCCAGGGAAAACGGGTTGATCTCCAGGTAGGCGAACTGCAGGTCGCGGAAAAAACGGTAAAAGTCGCAGGCGAACAGCGCAAAATGTTCCCGGTCCGCAACGTCTGCGGGCACGGCGGCACCGACAAGCTCCAGCAACGCGTCAGCGTCCGCATCCACCGGCACCTCGACGATGCTTACCCGGTCCCAGTTATCCTCGATGTTGACCCCGCCGTGCGCGCTCAGGGTCAGTACGTCCTCCATGTCCCCCAGCACCGCGGAGATGTAGTACTCGGCATCACCTGCATGCGCGATGAACGGCTCGACGATGAAGCGGCTGAGCACGCCCTGCTGGCCGCTGAGCAGGGTGGTGGTTTCCGCACGCCGGGCATCGATCCATTGCGCGGCAGCCTCCAGCTGGACATCACCCGGCTGTTCCACCCGGTAGTACACCAGGCCGTTGAGGCCGCGCTTGCCGAAGACCATGTCCGGCTTGACCACCAGCGGACCCTGCGAAAGCCATGCATACCCTTCTCCGGCGGCCAGGGCGCGCAATTCATCGCCGCTGGCCACCGAAGCCGCCTGGAAATCGTACTGAAACCGGCCGAAGTAGCGTGGCCAGTTGTGCGCGAAGATACGTTTGCCTTCGTATTCGCGTATCGCCCGTTGTGCCATGGTGTCGTATTCCCGCATTGTTCCCGGGTACCCACTGGTACCGTTTGTATCGTTATATGCAGGATTGGTGCCCGTTCGCATAAAGGGTTGTTTCTGCGAGGGCAGTAGCATGCCCGGGCAAGCATGTGCAATTCCGGAGCGCACCGTCATGGTGCCTGGCATTGCGGGCGCGCACCACGGCGGGACATTTTTCACGCGGGATTACCCCACAACGCCGGGCCGGGCTATACTGCCTGCCGCAACCAAATCACCGCGGGACCGCAATGCACATACCCACACCCAGGACACTGTTTCTGCTTGGCTTTCTGGCCTGCATCGCCATGATGGGCACCGCGCTGGCCTATTTCCAGTCCTACCTGCAGCTCGAGCCCTGCCCGATGTGCATCATGCAGCGCGTGGTCGTGATGAGCATCGCCGCCGTGCTGCTGGTGGCCACCCTGCACAACCCGCGCGGCTGGGGCGTTCGCGTCTATGGCGCCCTGGTCACGCTGATCGCCGCGGTGGGGGCGGCCATTGCCGGACGGCATGTGTGGCTGCAGAACCTGCCACCTGACCAGGTCCCGGAATGTGGACCCGGGCTGGACTATATCCTGGAAGTTTTCCCGCTCGGCGAGGCAGTACAGATGATACTGCACGGTTCGGGGGAATGTGCCGAGGTTCTGTGGCGCTTCCTCGGTCTCAGCATACCCGGCTGGACGCTGGTGGCCTTCAGCGGTTTCATCCTCTACGGGCTGTTCATCCTGATCCGGGGATCCGGTCGGGAGATGCACTAGACTGCAGGTAGCGGCAGTCAGCGCGGCACGGTCACGGGTTCCCGGCGCACAGCACCTGTAGCGGGTCTAATTGATCCAGGTTAATGACGCGCCACCTCCAGCAGCCTATAAACTGGGCACACAGCGGCTGCCGGACACGGCTGCCAGCAGCCTGCCATACGAACGGAAAGCCCATTCGCCAGTAAACGTTTGCCAATGAATGCGTCACCTGCAACATACCCGACACCCGTTCCCGCTCCGGGCAACAGGGGCAAGCGGCCGCAGGTGACGCTGTCACACCATGTCAACACCTTCGGGCGCGCGATGCTGCAACGCTACGGGGAGCGGGTTCACAAGGTGGCCATCGATGCCAGCTTCACCTGTCCCAACCGGGACGGCAGCAAGGGCCGGGGCGGTTGCAGTTTCTGCAACAACGTATCTTTCAGCCCCAACGGGCGCACGCCTGCAGCCATCACGCAGCAGCTTGCAGCGGGCCGGCGGGTCATCCGCAAACGCACCGGTGCGCGTAAATACCTGGCCTACTTCCAGGCTTACACCAATACCTATGCCGACATCACCCGGCTCCGGCAGCTCTATGACGAGGCGCTCGCCGAGGCGGATGTCATCGGGCTCGCGGTGGGCACGCGCCCGGATTGCGTCCCCCTGGAGGTGCTCGACCTGCTTGCGTCCTACCAGCAGCAGGGTCACGAGATCTGGCTGGAACTCGGTCTGCAATCCGCATTTGACACAACGCTGCAGCGGGTGAACCGCGGCCACGGCTTCGCAGAATATCGCACGACACTCCTGCAGGCCCGCTCGCGCGGGCTCCAGGTGTGCACCCACCTCATCATCGGCCTGCCCGGCGAGGGCGAGCGGCACTACCAGGAAACACTGCAGCGCGTGCTGGAACTTGGTGTGGACGGCCTCAAGCTGCACCCGCTGCACGTGGTCAAGGGCACCCGGCTGGCGAATGAATGGCGCCGCGGCGAGTACCGGCCACTGGCACTGGACGACTACGTCACCGCTGCCACATGCCTGATCCTGCAGACACCGGAGGACGTCATCTTTCACCGCGTGACCGCCACCGCGGCGCGCAACATCCTGCTGGCGCCCCAGTGGTGCTCGCAGAAATGGCTGGTGCTCAACCGCATCGCCAGCGAGCTGCACCGCCGGCAGCGCGTCAGCATTAACCAGGAATCACCCGCATGGAACTTGTCTGTCCTGCCGGCAACCTGCCCGCGCTGAAAGCCGCGGTCGACCACGGCGCCGATGCCGTCTATTGCGGCTTTCGCGATGACACCAACGCGCGCCACTTCGCAGGACTGAACTTCGATGAGCGCCGCCTTGCCGAGGGGATCCACTACGCCCGTGAGCGTGGCACCCGGGTGTACATCGCCATCAACACTTTCCCGCAACCGGTCGGCTGGTCGCGCTGGCAGGCGGCCGTCGACAGGGCCGCAGCACTCGGCATCGACGCGCTGATACTTGCCGACATCGGTGTCATGGACTATGCAGCGCGGCACTGGCCCGACCTGCGACTGCACCTTTCCGTACAGGGCTCCGCAACCAGTGCGGAGGCGATCCGCTTCTACCACGAGCAGTTCAACATCCAGCGCGCCGTGCTGCCGCGGGTGCTGTCCCTCAGGCAGGTCAGCAGGGTGGCAGAGGACAGCCCGGTCCCGCTCGAGGTGTTCGGCTTCGGCAGCCTGTGCGTCATGGTGGAGGGACGCTGCCTGCTGTCTTCCTATGTCACCGGCCGTTCGCCCAATACCTATGGTGCCTGCTCACCCGCCAGCGCGGTGCAGTGGCGGGACACCCCGCGCGGCATGGAAACCCGCCTGAACAATGTCCTGATCGACCGCTTCGGCCGTGACGAGGCCGCCGGCTATCCGACACTCTGCAAGGGCCGGTTCCGGACCTGCGGCAGGACCGGCTATGCCATCGAGGAACCCGTCAGCCTGAATACCCTGGCCCTGCTGCCGCAACTGCAGCACATCGGCATCGGCGCCATCAAGATCGAGGGCCGGCAGCGCAGCCCGGCCTATGTCGCCTCGGTCACGCAGATCTGGCGCGCCGCCCTGGATGCCTGCCGGCAGGATCCGCAAGGCTACCAGCCGCAACCGGACTGGCTCGCCGGGCTGGCCGCTGTCTCGGAAGGCAGGCAGACCACACTGGGGGCCTATCAGCGCTCATGGCAATGAACCCGGACGACACGCCCGGCGCTGGCATGCCGAAACCACTGGCGCCATGACTGACATCACACCCAGACTCTCGCTGGGACCGCTACCCTACTACTGGCCGCGGCAGGCACTGCTGGATTTCTATGAACGCATTGCCGCAACCCCGCTGGACATCGTCTATCTCGGCGAGACGGTGTGTTCCAAACGCCGCAGCCTGAGTGGCGTGGAGTGGCTGGAACTGGCGGCACGGCTGCAGGCCGCCGGCAAGGAGGTGGTGTTGTCGACGCTCACCCTGCTGGAAGCCGGCTCGGAAATCGGCAGCCTGCAACGCCTGTGCGAACAGGCGGACTTCCTGGTCGAGGCCAACGATATGGCGGCCGTGCAGCTGCTCTCCGGCAAGCGCCCGTTCGTGACCGGACCGGCAGTGAACATTTACAACGCCCGTACCCTGGCCGTGCTGGCGGAACACGGGCTGCAACGCTGGGTGCTGCCGGTCGAACTGTCACGCGCGGCGCTCGCGGACCTGCAGCAGCAGCGCCCGGCCGGCGTGGCGACCGAGGTGCTGGTCTTCGGGCGCCTGCCGCTGGCCTGGTCGGCGCGCTGTTTCACCGCCCGCGCCCATGACCTGCCCAAGGACGACTGCCAGTTCCGCTGCCTGGACTACCCGGATGGCCTGCTGCTGTCCACCCGCGAGGATGAGGCGTTCCTGGTACTGAACGGCATCCAGACCCAGTCGGCCCGCACCCTCAACCTGCTGGCAGAACTCGATGACCTGGTACAGCTTGGCGTGGACGTGCTGCGCATCAATCCGCAGTCGCGGCACACCGAGGCCATCATCGAAACCTTCCACGACGCCCTGCGGGACCCGGCAATGGCTGCACGGGCCGCTGCGAAACTCGACGGTTACATGCCCGTCGGCCCGTGCAACGGCTACTGGCACGGCGATGCCGGCATGCTGGTGCAACCACCGTGATGTCACATACGGCCAGGTATCACGATCTGCGCGCGTTTCTCAGCGACCTGGAAGCGCGCGGCGAACTGCGGCGCATTCAGGCGCAAATAGACCCGCAGCTGGAAATCACCGAGATCTGCCATCGCACCCTGAAGGCCGGCGGCCCCGCCCTGCTGTTCACCCGGCCGAAGGGCGCCGCAATCCCGCTGCTGGGCAACCTGTTCGGCACCACGCAGCGGGTCGCGCGCGCCATGGGCGCCGAATCGCTGGACGGGCTGCGCGAGGTCGGCCGCACGCTGGCTTTCCTCAAGGCACCGGAACTCCCCGGAAACCTCGGCGATGCCCTGGCAAAACTGCCCGCTTTCGGCAAGCTGCGGGACATCAACCCCCGTGTGGCAAGGCACGCGCCCTGCAGGGAAAACATCATCGCGGGCCCCGACGTCGACCTGGGGTCACTGCCGGTACAGACCTGCTGGCCCGATGATGCCGGACCGCTGATCACCTGGGGCATGGTGATCACCCGGGGTCCCCGCAAACAGCGGCAGAATATCGGCATCTACCGGCAGCAGGTCATTGCACGCAACAAGGTGATCATGCGCTGGCTGCCGCAGCGCGGCGGTGCCCTGGATTTTCACGAGTTTCAGCAGTTGCACCCGGGCCAGCGCTTCCCGCTGGCCGTTGCGCTGGGTGC
>JASFOC010000145.1:0-6326 GCA_050116715.1 Gammaproteobacteria bacterium | reverse complement strand
CCTGTCGACCTCGCTCGGGATCGGTATCGGGGTGGCGTTGCTGTATGCCCTGTTCAGCATGCAGCTGGTGGCTGTTCTTTTTCCCTACCCGGTAGTTTGATATGCACATTCATATACTCGGTATCTGTGGCACCTTCATGGGCGGAATCGCGCTGCTGGCCCGCGAACTGGGGGTTGCAGTCAGCGGCTCGGATGCCAACGTGTACCCTCCGATGAGCACCCAGCTTGCTGAAGCCGGGATCGGCCTGCAGTCAGGCTATGCTGCCGCGCATCTGGATCCTGCGCCTGATTGCGCGGTAATCGGGAATGCCATGTCACGCGGCAACCCCGCGGTGGAGCATGTCCTCAACAGCGGGATGGCCTACACCTCCGGGCCACAGTGGCTGGCAGAGCATGTGTTGCACGGTCGCTGGGTGCTGGCTGTTGCTGGCACCCACGGAAAAACCTCGACCGCAAGCATGCTGGCCTGGATTCTCGAATACGCCGGGCTTGCGCCAGGCTTCCTGATCGGCGGTGTGCCGCAGAACTTCGGCTGTTCGGCGCGTCTTGGCACAGGTCCATTCTTTGTTGTCGAGGCGGATGAATACGACACCGCATTTTTCGACAAGCGTTCCAAGTTCGTGCACTACCGGCCCCGCACCCTGATCCTGAACAATCTGGAATTCGACCATGCGGATATATTTCCTGACCTGCCTGCCATCCAGACCCAGTTCCACCATCTGGTGCGAACGGTACCCGGGAATGGCCTGATCATCAGCAATGCCGAGGATGCGAATCTAGCAGCAGTGCTGGAACGGGGCTGCTGGACCCCGCTGGAGTCCGCATCAGGACAGGCGGCCGCCAGCGGCTGGGGAGTACGCAAGCATGATGCAGATGGCAGCAGTTTCGACGTGCTGCTGGAGGGTGCGGTCACCGCAACCGTAAACTGGGGGCAGGTTGGGGATCATAATGTACAGAATGCCCTGGTGGCGATCGCCGCGGCGCGCCATGCCGGCGTGCCGGTCGAGCAGTCGGCGGCGGCACTGCAGGCGTTCAGCGGTGTGAAACGCCGCATGGAAGTGCGCGGCCAGGTGGGCGGTGTTACGGTCTATGATGATTTTGCCCATCACCCCACGGCCATCGCCACGACCCTGCTGGGTTTGCGCAGGCGGGTAGGGCCTGCGCGTATTCTGCTGGTGCTGGAGCCGCGCTCCAATACCATGCGCATGGGTGTGCACCGCGATACCCTTGCTGCTTCACTGCAGGTAGCGGACTTGGTCTGGCTGTATGAACCGGCCGACCTGGACTGGGCGCTTGCAGAGGCGGCACAGGCAGTTCAGGCACCGACTGTGTTGAGTGACTCGGTGGACGATATCGTTGCCGCGGTTGCCCGTGCTGCGATGCCTGGGGATCATGTGCTGGTGATGAGTAATGGCGCCTTTGGCGGTATTCATGCGAAACTTCTACGTGGCCTGAGTGACAAGATGGCTGATTAGAATGCTACGTAACCATTTGTAAATATGGTTGTATTTGTCGGCCCGGAATAATGCAGACAAGCCTCTATCTTCTTGTGGTTTCTCTTGTGCGCATCCTTATCCTTAATGGTGCAGAAGAAACACCAGCCTTGCCGGCTATTAAGTCGGACTTATCGCAAATAAATATATTCCAGAGTTGCCTTGCCTACGGAGAGATAACATTACTCAGATGTTCTCGCAGTTTGTCAGCAGATGCCTGTTTTCCCTCTGTTGTCGCAAGGAGGAAGTAGCGGGGTTCTTCGTTGCGTAACAGGTTGATGGCAGAGGTATAGGATCGAACTTCACCGGGATCAAGCGCTGCACGTGAAGCCTCGCTGGAGGCATCCGTATATTCCACGTGCGCAGCACCAATCTGAATGCCAATATCATTAAACAGCAGTATCTCTACTTTCGGAAGAATGACCGACAGGCTGTCATTGTGCATGACAAGTCGATATTCAAAGTTCCGTTTTTTACCATTGATTGCCTCGGTGAAAATGATGTTGCGGATGAATGTATTGTCAATGTTGATTGCCTCGTCGAATTTTAGTGGCAATAAACCCGGGATTCGCTCCTGCACCAGTGTATCCAGTTCATTTCTCAATGTTTCCAGTTCAGTGTTAACGGCTTGCATTGTTACCTGCTGTTTCCGTAATTCAAGCAGCGTTCGTTCATATTCTCTCGATTTTCCGGCGATCTGTAACCAGGTGAAGATATAAATGAGGAGGAATAGTATTGATATGCTGGCGAGCAGATATTTGTAACGCCTGATTTTGGCGTCGCAACGGTAGGAGGCGCGTGAACGGCGGGCGCGAGAAGCGCGGGAAGATGAGTTCTTGCCCGATGCCGGTTCTACAGTGATTGTCGGGTTAACTGGCGGCACACATTTTTCCTCCGTCAATGGTGTCTCTTTTGTACAGAATGCAACCGAAAAGTCTGTAACTATCGTACTACAAATATAGTGCCAACTAATTAATCTCCATGATAAACAGTCACTAGTACAGCACAAGTGATGTACTGTTAACAACAATGTCAAATATCCTGACGCGTGATTTGTACAAAGTGTTTCTGCACCACGCAACAGCGGTCGTCAAGACAACTATTCCCGACAGCGCCTGTATCACATCAACGTACGCCTTGCTGCCTATTCAAGGAATATCGAACAACTGGCGATATGTTTTCAAGCACACTGATCGTTTAAATGGAAGGTAACTCCGTTATGTGTAGTAATTTCACAGTGAGCTTTTCTCTGGTTGTTGGTTTTTATGGTTGGCGGGATGAGCACTCATCGGTATAATGCCAAAATATTGACGTTCCGGAATGAGCTGTAGCCCCCAGGTAAACGGAATTATATTATTAAATAATAAATTACAAATCATAGGAAGATAACAAGTATCAGGAAGATAACAAGTATGACTGGCGGTAATCCAAATCACTTCATCTCATCTACGTGAATTCCCGGCGAATACACTGCAGATAAAATAATCCTGTGGCTACCTTACGCATTTTTCGCCATTATGTCCCCACGGCATTCCTTTTGCTTGGGTTGGTAGAGGCGTGCGTTTTTTTGTTGTCGTTCCATGTCGCGGTATTTATTCGTTTTGCCAGCGATACCGCTGCCATTGATGCCTTTGTTGGCACTTTGTGGCCTAAAAGCATCACCTTCGCCTTGGTGATGGTCGTGAGCATGATCGGGATGGGTCTCTATGACCGTGGCTCCTGGGCAGGTGAAGGGTCTTCGGGGATGTTGCTGCGCGTGCTTACCAGCATTCTGTTTGCCATCTTCCCGTTAAGCTTTATTTTCTATGTTGCGCCTGATTTGTCTGTCTGGCGCGGCCCCGCATTTCTGTCATTTGCAATATCACTGGTTGGTATTGTCATTGTGCGCCTGATTTTTTTCAGGATTGTTGATCGCGGGATATTCAAACGCCGTTTACTGGTACTTGGCGCCGGCAAGAATGCCTGCGAAATCAGGACCATTCAAGGTTCACCCGCATTAAAGGGGCTGGATATCGTAGGTTACATGCATGTAAGTAAAGATCATGACGTCATTGAGGACCGGTTTGTGATCCATTCTGACGGGCATTTACGGGATATTGTCAGAGAACACCAAATCGAGGAAATCGTGCTCGCGGTGGATGACAGGCGCAAGGCCTTGCCGGTGCATGAAATTCTGGATTGCAAGATGGACGGTGTGACTGTCATCGACATGCTGACCTTTTTTGAGCGGGAAACCGGCAAGATCAAGCTGGGACTTGTGAATCCGAGTTGGTTGTTTCTGTCGGATGGATTTCGTATTAGCACTTTTTCGCTAGTGTTGAAACGGGGCCTGGACATTCTGGCTAGCCTGTTGATGTTGCCGTTCTTCCTGCCGGTTATGCTGCTTGTTGCTATTGCTATCCGGCTGGAAAGCGGAGGTACTGGATCGGTTATCTACCAGCAGACGCGGGTTGGTGCGGGCGGTAAGGAGTTCCAGATCTACAAATTCAGGAGCATGCGTATCGATGCGGAGAAAGATGGTGTTGCCCGGTGGGCCAAGAAGCATGATACGCGCGTAACCCGGGTTGGTTCCTTTATCCGCAAGGTCAGGCTGGATGAGTTGCCGCAATTGTTTAATGTTCTCAAAGGTGATATGAGTTTTGTTGGGCCGCGCCCCGAACGGCCGGAATTCGTCAAAGAATTGGAACAGCAGTTTCCCTATTACCGGGAGAGGCACCGCTTGCGTCCCGGACTGACTGGCTGGGCCCAGATTCGTTATGAATACGGCAGCAGGCCTGAGGATGCCTTTGAGAAACTCCAGTATGATTTGTATTACACGAAAAACTGTAGTATTTTCCTAGACTTATTGATTATCCTGCATACCATCGAGGTTGTTTTATTGGGCAAGGGTGCCCACTAAGTCGGACAGTAGATAATCAGCAGACAGTTGCAGACGGTACTAACAATGGTTTTGATTCCCTTGAGTCTCGTGTTCGGAACTTCTCCCGTCAACAGCCACCGGGTGTAGCGGGTGGCATTCATCGGTGTAAGCAGCTACGCACTCGCAGCAGCGGCGTACCTCATCTTCACTCTCCTCCTGCTGACAGGATGGCGGGGGAGGTTGCAGGGCGGACTGCTGGTTTTAGCCACCGGTTTTACCGTTGTCTGGGCAACGACCCTGGCAGCCTGGTCAGCGCTGGGGATGACAGGCATTGTCCTGGTTCAGGCGGTAGAGACACTGCATCTGCTGATCTGGCTGATCTTCATGGTGAGCATCCTGCGCTATGCTCAGGGTGGAGTTACAGGTAGCAGCGGGCAAAGGGTGCGCGCCCTCACTGCATTAATCTATGGACTTGCCCTGGCGCTGTTGACAGTGCCTTTTATCAGTGGGCGACTGTTGCCGGCCGAGCAGGCTACAGAGATAAGCTTCCTGGGTTATGTGGTTTTGACCGTGAGTGGCCTTTTCCTGGTAGAGAACCTGTACCGTAACACCCGCACCGAGCAGCGCTGGGGGATAAAGTTTCTCTGTCTGGGAGTCGGCAGTCTGTTTGCCTATGACTTTTTCCTGTATGCCCAGGCACTGTTATTCAAACAACTGGATATTGTCCTGTGGAGCGCGCGTGGTGCTATTTATGCCCTTGTCACTCCGCTGATTGGCATATCCGTTGCCCGCAACCCGCAATGGTCGGTCAGCGTGTTTATTTCCCGAAAACTCGTGTTTCACACTGCGACCCTGCTCGCAGCCGGTGCTTACCTGCTGTTCATGGCCGCCGCCGGTTACTACATCAAGTCCTACGGGGGGGAGTGGGGCACCGCATTACAGATAGTCTTCCTGTTCGGTGCCGGGGTGGTCCTGCTGGCGCTGCTGTTCTCCGGGCAGCTGCGTGCCCGCATCCGGGTGTTACTCGGCAAACACTTCTTTCGCCATCGCTATGACTACCGGGAACAATGGCTTAATTTCACCAATGCCCTGTCACTTTGCAAGCAGGAGGCCTTACCGCACGAATGTGTGGTGCGAGCCATTGCAGACGTGGTGGATAGCTCCGGTGGCCTGCTGTGGCTGCGTCGCAAGGACGGGTGCCTGGAACAGGCCTCGCATTGGGGGGTCTCCGGAGGCGAAGGCGAAGTTATTGCGGGTGATGATGCGCTGATCAGCTACCTCGAGGAGCGAGCTTGGGTGGTCAATCTGGATGAATACCAGGCTGACCCTGAACTATACCTCCCGCTTGACCTGCCGGGCTGGTTACTTGAATTGCCGCATGCCTGGTTGCTGTTGCCGTTGCTGGACCAGGGACGGTTGCTCGGCCTTGTTGTCATCATGCAACCGCGCGCGCGAGAGCCGTTTAACTGGGAACTGCGGGACCTGCTGAAAACAGCGGCCTCCCAGGCGGCCAGTTACCTGGCGCAACTGCAGGCCATAGAGGCACTGGCTGAAGCCCGCCAGTTCGAGGGTTTTCACCGCCTGTCCGCCTTCGTGCTGCACGACATCAAGAACCTGATTGCCCAGCAGTCGCTGCTGGTTGGTGCGGCAGCACAACACAAGCACAAGCCCGAGTTTGTCGATGATGCCGTCGAGATCATGGAGCATTCCGTGACCAAGATGCAGCGCCTCATGCAGTTGCTGCGTACCGGGATTCCCGTCGGCAAGCTGGCCAGTACCGACCTGGTCATGGCGATAAGCGAGGCCGTCAACAATTGCACCGGAGGCAGGCCGGTGCCGGTGTTTGCCAGCGAAGTCGACAAGGCCCTGGTCAACATGGACCGGGACCGTATGAGCTCCGTTATCGAGAATCTGATCCGCAATGCCCAGGATGCGACAGCCGATGATGGCGTGGTCAGCATCAGCCTTGCGTG
>JASFOC010000144.1:0-6341 GCA_050116715.1 Gammaproteobacteria bacterium | reverse complement strand
GCATGAATTCGAGCGGGTTGGCATGGTTACGCAGTGGTTACAGCATGCAGGGTTTGCACAGTTACACACGTTTTCCTCGCGGGGCTGGCCGCGTCCAGCTGATGATGCGCATGCCGGTGAAACTGCGCTGTCGGATCCGGTTTATGCCGTGTGGGGATACAAACCGGCGGTGTAATCCATTCAAATGATCTCCGGGCACTGCCGTACGCGGGTGTTGCAGTTTTTCAGCGCCTATTCTGACAGTACTGCTCAGGCTCGAGCCGGAATAATCCGGATTGCCGGTTCGGGTCGACGCAGCGCTACCCGTGGCATGCTGATGGCGGCGCGAGCTGCAACCTGTCTAGACCGTCTGTCTTGTGTCAAACAGATGCGGCCACGCAGCTGGGTACAACCTGCAGGGATGCCGGTTGTTTCCGGTCAGGCAGGAAGCCTGCCAGGTCGTCATGCAAGTCGCGCAGCCGCCGCTCGAGCCTGGTGCGCTGCCTGTCGGTGAGCGTCGTGGCGAGTTCATCCCCGAGCCGCACCAGTTCATCCCTGGCAATGCGCCAGAGCCGCAGGGTTTCTGCCGATGCGCCGTCCCGGTGTACCCACCACGCTTCGAGGTATTCACTCAGGACATCGGCGTCTGCGCCCGTCTCGAGCAACGCCAGCAACGCGTCCGTTCTGTGTGCGCGTTGCGCCAGCCACAACGGACTCAGATCGGGGGTACGATCCACGGCATCCCGGATCCGCCTTCTCTGGTCGTCATTCAGATCCCCGGTCCAGTTCTCGATTCGCTCCAGGATGCGTTCCTGACGTGCCTCCTGCCTCTGCGCCGGGTCCGGATTGAGATAGCGTTCGACGTTATCCTGATGGCGCTGAGCCATGTGCCCGGCAAGGTGCCTGATCTGGGTGGCATCAAGACTCGCAAGCAGAGGCGCGCCCAGTTCGACGGCCAGGCGTGCATGCCGCTGATAGAGCAGCAGCGCGGCATCAACCAGGCATGCGGCACCAGGTGTTGCATCCGCTTGCCTGGCTGTGCGCCCGGCCAGATCCAGGTAGGCGACAACCAGTGGCAGTTCTTCCTCGCGGTGACGCTGCAGGGTGGATTGTAGCAGCGGCCGCCATTGTTCGAGTTGCGACTTGTTGATGCTGACGCTCTGCCAGGCGTAATACTCAAGCAGCCAGTCAGCATTGCGGTAGGCGAACTCCGCCCGGCTGCAGGCAGAACCGAGGACAGCCAGCAGGATAATGATGACGGGGCGCAGCATGGATCGATGCTTAAACATTAGGAGTAGGAGGTTACCGTACAGCCGCCACCCTGTAACTGTACCGACAACAGTACACTCCCGACCTTTAAGGAGAATTTCTGAATGTCCGGTGTAGCACCAATTCCAGTCCTCCGACCAATTTACTCAGGTTTTCTTTCGGCAAGGTCCGAAACCGGGCGGTAAATTGTCGTTCCCAGACGGCCAGGCAATGTCGGCAATGCCGCAGATAGGGTCCTTGGTAATCCTTGATTTGAGCCAATGCCAGCAAAGCTGGAGCAACTTTATAAACAAGGAGGCCCTTTCCTCGACTTTCAGGCTTCATTCCTCTTCGAAGAGAGTGAAAACGCTCTGGGAATAAACCCCCGGGGTTGCTTGTACAACTCGTGCAGCTATGTCAGTCAGCCAGCGGCAGGCCGCTAGGTACCGACCGTGGCGTCGTGGCTCGCAGGTCCAGGCTGTTTCGGTCCGTCAATGCATGCAGAAAGGCTAGCAGGTCATCCAGCTCGATTTCCCGTAGTCGTTTGGGCTGGAGTTCGCTGGAGGCGGTCAGATCGGCCCAACTGTTGGGGTCGTTGTAAACGGTCAGGTCGATGGCATCCAGGTCTGGATTCGACGGCAGCACGACCTGGGAAGGATCATAGCTTGCGAGGGCGGCGTCTGTATCCAGGTGATGCTCTACGACTGCGCGCAACGTATTGTAGCCACCAGCATGGCCCCAAGGTCCTGTCAGCACCACGTTGCGCAGCGACGGCGTCAGGAACTTGCGATGATCGGCAGGGTCGCCGGTGATCTGTTCGCGCCCGAAGTCATCATGATTGTCCAGTCCAACTCCCTTGCCAGGTCCGATCTGCGGCATGGCAATGCCATGGAATTGCATGTCTGTCTGGAACTTGCCGCTGTGACAGCCGGCACAGCCCGCTCTGCCGTAAAATAGCCGCATGCCGCGTTTTGACTTCGCGCCTATCGCCTGGCGGTCCCCGTGCAGATAGTCATCAAAGGGGCTATTATCAGCACGAAAGGCCGCCGCCTCGTAGGCACCGATAGCGTTGGCTGCATGGACAAAGGTGATGTCTTCGGCATCGGCAATCTCACCGGGATAGGCTGCCTGGAACAGAGCGACATAGCCAGGGATGTCGCGCAACCGCTGGGCCAACTGGGCCCAAACGCCATTGGGTCCTGCCAGATCGCCCAAGGCCGCTGCGGTGGCTATCGGATTATCACCAGATCTTCCGGCCATTTCGGCTGCCGAGGTCACGGGGAACAGTGCCTGCGTGGCCAGCAGGCTGTCGAGGCCTTGTGGCAGGTCCATACCCGCCGGGGTTTTGAAGCCGGATGGATAAGCCGGGTCTTTTTCAACCCGTCCATCATGGAACATCCGCATAAATTCAATGGCCCCACGATTAAAGACTGGCGGCGCGTTGCGCGGGACGCGCTCCTCGACTGGGGCTTCATTGCTACCTGTGTCGCGGGCGACGCCAAGACCCCGTCCGCCTTCACCGACGGGCAGAGACAGGCCATCACCGGTATCTGTGAGTGAGTGGTGGCAGGTTGCACACGATATATTCTTATTGCCGGAAAGGATTTTGTCCCAAAAGAGTGCCTTGCCGAGTTCTACCCTGGCGGGGTCTGGTTTACCGGCATCAATATAATCGGCGTCTGTGATGGCGTCAGGCAGCACGCCTTCCGGGTAGTGTTCCATTCCCGCCTGGATGACTGCTGTATCTGTAAACTCCGCGGACTGGACTGGGCTGGCACCCGCCAGCAAGAGTGCGGCTAGTACGCCTGCCAAGCTTGATAGAAATAATGGCATCATGGTCTATATAAAGGAAGTTGTCTGCAGGAAAGTGACAAACACTGCAGGAAATAAGCTCAAATCATACTGAAAGCGCGCGCTCCATGCGCGCGACATATAGTCGCAGGGAATAAATGCTACACATACTTATAAATATACAGTTTCGCAATTTCAGGAAAGTGATGTAGATCAATAAACGCAGAGCAAGGATCTTGCGCGCGTCTATGTGTATATGTAATTGTGCGACAGGTGTTCACTTCACAGCGGCGAGTTATAACCGAATCTGGTGTTTGAGGAGTTGAAGAAGAGCGGCGTATCTGGTTGATTTGTTGTTGCGAGACAATGAACCAACCTGAGGAGATACGCCACTATGGAGAAGGTTAACGTTGTTGGGTTTCGAGGTCGAGAGGCCACGGCATTTCCTGGGACAGTATACCCATTTAGCACATCCCTTTGATTTTCTTCAGGCTGCTATCGGATCGTTATCCCACTTTCTTCCGATTATGCAGTAAAGAAGAGAGGTATCACCAACAACAATCCGATCCATTGCAGAGAAATACGTATACTGTCCCCGGAATTGATCTTCATATGTTGTTTTATCCGCCATCAACTAAACCAATTCCCTCAAGATAGCTGCCATGTGAACAATTGGCAGGGATAAATGGCCTTCACCGGGTACCACAGTCAGAGTCGCATTGGGCAGATTTTCAGCAAGATAGCGTGCGTGAGACAGCGGAACAGTGGTATCCCTATCACCCTGCCAGAGGTGCACCGGCACCTGAATTTTTGACAGATTGAAACCCCAGTCATGGGCATACAGCTGGAATTCCGAGGTTACTCCCGCCATGCCCTGGCGTAGTGATTCCTGTATAGATGCTGTGATCTGGACCAGGATATCTTTACGCTCCAGTATCTTCCGGTCTGCAACAGACCTACTTATAAACCAGCGCAACAGTCGCTCTGGATGTGGGCGCAAAATGCTGAAGATAATCAGTGTATGGAATATTCTGAGCAAAAGAGGTGCGCGACGAGCCAGAAAATAGCTGGGCCATGCCAACCAGTTGGTATGAGCTAGAATTCCCTGTGCACTCAATGGGGCTAGCCCGCAAATGACACACACCTTGCTTACCCGCGTAGCGAGCGCATAACCACAGGCCAGAGCATACGGCCCGCCACCGGAAACGCCAAGCACGGCAAATCGTTCGAAGCCCAAGGCGTCTGAGAGTGCCGCAACATCTCGCGGCCAGTCGAGCAGATTACGGCCGGGCAGTGGATCCGACAGACCAAAACCCGGGCGGTCGGCAGCGACAATGCGCAAGCCGATTTGCTTTGCAACCGACTGGGTAAGGGCGCCCTGGAGCCTCGATGCCGGATATCCATGGCAAAATATGACCGGCACACCCATGGGGTCTCCATATTCGCAATACCCCATGACACGCCCATCAGGCAAAGTGAGGATCTTGTTGTTGATAGCCTTGGGCATGGATGGAAAAGTGGGGAATAGATCGATTTAATGCAAGAGTCAGCACATTAGAATGGCTAAAGGACTGAAATATTCCGGTCATTCTCTCTTCACAATCGCTTTACTTCCGAGAACTGAAAACTTGGTTTGATCATACCTACACGCTAGTTCGTAGCAAGAAACATATCGCGCAGGACTTTCTGTCCTGCGGCGTCGATACCTAGCCCCGCGGCGAAATATTTCTCGATCGTCCCGTACTGCTTCTGCATCTCGTCGAAGGAAGCATCGAGGTATTCATTCTTCACTCCGAAGATGGCAACAGGAATGGCGCGGTCGCCACCGGCTGCTACGAAACTGTCTATCGCATCTTTAAGTAACGTCCTTTTTGGGTTGCCGGCTCGTCTTTGTTATTTTTTCGGATATTGAATCAGTCTGTTAGTCCGTTTCGGTCGGACAGGAGGAGGAATCTAACGGATTTGAACCATTGAGAACAAGCTTTACGTCTGGCTCAATCAGATTGCTATTCGTCGTTGTTTTCAGATTAAAATAAAGTGAGAATTTCGATATATACTTGACTTACAAGAATTACTGCACTCAAGGTAAAACAAAATGCTACAGCACCCACATCAGCTCACTTTCCACGCTTTCCAGGTGCTATGCACGACTACGTTTATCGCGCTGGCACTTGCATTCAGCGGGGGATGTTCGACAAACCAAGTACATTCCACTGTGAAGTATCATGACATTTCGCTGAGGTGCTGCGGCCTGGAAACACACGGCCTGGGTTTTCTCACTCCTTCGACCGTCACCGGACAAGAACAGGATATACAAAGCCTGGCATTTATATTTGCCAACCAACTGGAAAAACAACGTCCTGATATTCGTGTCGTCAGCCTTCCCGAGGTCCTGAGCGCAGTCAATCAGGCAGGCATGGCCGATGAGTATAAGCAGATGTACGTGGATTACAGCGATACCGGCATATTCAAGCAGGAATCACTACGCAGGGTGGGGCAAACTACCGGCGTCCAGTATCTTGCCCAGTTGAAACTCTCAAGCTTCAACCAGGGCTCGAAGAACCGCTTCAACTTTCTCGGTCTACGCTTGTTCCAGACCAAGGAGGCGAATATCCGAGTGTTCCTGCAGATTTGGAATAGCGAGATCGGTAGTATCGTCTGGGAAGGCACCGAGGAGTTGAACTATGCCTGGGATACCGCCAAGGAACAACCCGTTACATTTCAACTGGTGGTGGAAGAAATTGCTGAAAATCTGATCAGTAAACTACCCGTCAACGGAGTATTCCCCGCAGCCAAACCATAAGCTGTCAAGTAACAGCGGAAGCTCGGCTCAGCCTTCGCTTTCGCGTGTAACGCCTTCTGCAGTTTCTGAACGCTTATTGGAGTTGCCAGGTTACCCAATCTCCTGTCCTTTCCTACGTCCTGCGTTTGTCTTGAACTGAGGTCCCTTCCCTCCACCGGCATTACCCGGCTTCCCCGGTACTACGAACCTCTCCGCCACCCCAAAGCGCCCGGCTTGTCCTTCGCGGGCGTCCGGTTGGTTAAAGGAGGCTTCGCTCGCCGCTGTGTCACGGCAGCTGGGGCTGAGCTGGAATGCGATCGACCGAATCATGCAGCGCGGTCTTGAACGACGTGCCGAGATTCATGCAGCGCACATCGGGGTGGACGAGACCTCATTCCGCAAGCGACATGATTACGTGACGGTGGTTTTCGATCAGGCGGGACAGACGGTACTCCATGTGGCTGATGATCGTGGGGAGGTTAGCCTAACGGGGTTCTATGAGACACTTTCAGCAGATCAGAGAGCGGGCATCGAGAGCGTT
>JASFOC010000143.1:0-6368 GCA_050116715.1 Gammaproteobacteria bacterium | reverse complement strand
TAAAAGGATGCTTCGTGCCGGGACAGCCGGGATTGATCATTCCCCCACGCGGGCCACGCGAGCACCGTACCCAGCATGCCAAGCAGGGTCAGAAAACGGCGGCGGGTTCGGGAAAAAACGGACTTGGTCTCTTTCATAGCCAGACTCCGGGAATCAGCTCCCTGCAGACAGGGCAGCGGCCGTCCCTGGTCAGGTTGTATTCATCGACATGATGACCGGTGCGGCGTATCAGCAAGGTACCGTCTCGCGGGCACCAGGTGTTGGCGCCATCCTGGCTGTGCACGTTGCCGATGTAAACGTAGTGCAGGCCGGCGTCCAGCGCCTCGTTGCGCGCCTGTTCGAGCAGGGTGGTCGGCGTGTGCGGCAAGTTGCGCATACGATACATCGGTGTGAAGCCGCTGAAGTGCAGCGGGGTGTCTTCGCCCAGGTTATCGCGTATCCATTTCGACATGCGCCGGATCAGGGCCAGGTCATCGTTAAGGGTGGGAATAACCAGATTGGTCACCTCGAGCCAGACGCCCTCCTCGCGCTGGATCACGAGGGCATCCAGCACCGGTTGCAGGGTCGCACTGCTGACGCGCCGGTAGAAACCGTCATCAAACGCCTTGAGGTCGGTGTTGCTGGCATCCAGCACCTTGCACAGCTTTCGCAGCGGTTTTTTATTGATATAGCCGGCGGTGACGAACACGTTCGTCATGCCGGCCTCGTGTGCCAGCACCGAAGTATCATAGACATATTCGTAAAACACGATGGGATCCGAGTAGGTATAGGCGATGGACTGGCAGCCCTGCACCTGTGCCAGCGAGACCACGTGCGCCGGTTCCAGCCGGTAGAGGGTCTCCATGTCTTCGCCACCACTTTGCGACAACTGCCAGTTCTGGCAATTGAGACAGTGCAGGTTGCAGCCGGCAGTGGCGATGGAAAATACCGGTGTGGCTGGCCGGAAATGGTTGAGGGGCTTTTTCTCGATGGGATCGATGTGGATGCTCGACGGCCGGCCATAGGTGGTGGCGACCAGTTTGCCGTCAATATTAACCCGTATCCGGCAGTCACCGGCTGCACCCTCCGGAATCACGCAACCGCGTGGACAGAGCTCGCAGGTTACTTCACCCATAAATTCCGTCTCTCTGGCCGTTGAAATTAGACAACAGGATTGCCTGTATATTACTCACGGGTTGGTTTGTTGGCCTCTTGCCCCGATGTCGTGTTGCTCTGGTACCACGCCGCCTCGTGGCGACTCAGGTCGCCGGAATCCAGCAGCCGCTGTACCGCCCTGATATCAATAACGCGGTAGCCTGCGCCTGCCTGCCAGGCGGGACCCGCGCCCAGGTAAAGACCGACACCCGCAAGGTTAATCACCACCAGGAGAATGACGGGCCAGTCGTGGCTCAGGATGCGGCGCAACGCGTGCATACAAAAAGTCTAGTCAAGCGCCGGGCTCATGAACAGTCAGGGATTGCCCTTATGTATCACGTGGGTATCCTGCGCGTGCAGGCAGCGGTTGCAACGGATGCAGTCCACGTCAAATTCGTCCCGCACACCCAGGTCGCAGTGTTCGAAGCGCCGCGGGGGTGCGAGCCGCTGCAACAGGGCGAACTTGTTACTCAGGGACAGGAAGGCCCCGAACGGACAGAAATAACGGCACCAGAAGCGCACATAGAACAGGGCACCGCCGAGGCTCACACCCAGCACCAGCAGTACCCAGCCGGCGAGATGCTGGCCGAAAGCGTGCTGCATGGGATTAAAGGTTGCCCAGAACGGCTCGTCGTACAGCAGGACCGCGATCAGCATCAGGCCGAGTAACAGGTATTTCAGAAAGCGCAGACGCCGGTCCAGTGGACGGTGTGCATAGCGCCGCAGTCCGAGTCGTCGACCGAGCCGTGACAGGAATTCCTGCGCGGCGCCGAACGGGCACAGGCAGCCACACCAGACCTGGCCGAACAACACACCGCTGAGCAGCACGAAGCCCAGCAGCAACCAGCGCTGGGGGTTGTCCGCCAGCGAGGCAACGTGGCCCAGCGCAAGGTTCACGAGGTCGACTTCAGTCACCAGGCTGTTGAGCCAGAAACCGAGGATGCCAAGGGATGCTGCCAGCAACCCGAGACGGGCCTTCTCGTTGCCCGACAGGTAGACGGGTACACTGGCCAGCAGCAGCACAAGTGTCGCGAGAAACTGCGGCGACCACAGCGCACTGCTGGCGGGTTTCTCCTCTGGCATCGGTGCGAAGTCCCTGCCGAAGGCCGTCTTGCCGCCGAAGGCTACCGTGCGATTGATCGACGCCAGTGCCGCCCTGCTGCTCACCGTGGCACCGCTCAGTGTGTCCACCCGTTGCAGATTGAGGGCGTTATCCGCGAGGTCGAGACCGCTGAGATTCTCCAGCCACGTCCCGATGTCACTGATATAGGACGGCGTCTCACTGGAGTCCACGTAGTGCACACCCCGCAGTTTGCCTTCCCTGTCCACCGCTACCAGCAGGTTGAGCGGGCCGCCATAGCCACGCACGTCTGCCGCCGCGTTCAAGCTGGACAGGCTGACCGTGTCCGGCGCATCCCCGGCGGATGTGTCCGCATCCCGGCCCAGGTAATAGAGGACCGGGCTTTCCTGTATCTCGAAGTGTTTCGAGCCACTGACCCGGGCCAGCAGGGTATCGTCGAAATGTAATTGCGGCGGCGCCTCAGTGCCGCGCTGCAGCCAGTGCCAGCCGTACAGCACGATCACCAGAAAGGCCAGCGTCCAGCCCATGCCGCCCCAGGGAAATGCCCGGTAACCGCGCACGGCCAGGGCCTCGATACGCGCTGGCGCCCAGCGGACCCAGGCCAGCGGCATCAACGTGGCGAGACTGAGCAGGGCCAACAGGTTGCAGGTGCCATTCACCCCCATCAGGGGTATCAGCAGGGCGCCCGTAATCAGCCCGCCTGCCGCGCCGCCCAGGCTGTCCGCCGCTTCGGATACACCCCCGGTCGGGGCAGCTTCGCCCAGTTCTGCCTGCGCCAGGTGTACGCCGAGCGGGAAACCGGCCCCGGTCAGCAGGCCGTACAGACAGGACATACCGAGATAAGCCGCTTCCTGTACCCAGCCATCCAGCCCGCCCAGCTGTGCCAGAACCGCAGGTGTGGACAGCAGAATCACGGCCACCAGCAGCAGCAGCGCCATCAGCCAGGATTCGGGTCGCCCGCGTTGTGTCATCGCCTGCCCCAGCAGGCCCGTGCCGAGCGCAAGTCCGGTCATGAACAACGCGTTGAGCAGCGCGATCCGATCGAACATGAAACCCACGTGTGCCTGGTAGTCGAACAGCACCACCAGCTGCAGCGCCATGGCCACCAGCCCCAACAACACAAGCGCAAAGCTGCCGGCCTGGCGGCGGGTACGAACGGGTGGCTCGGCCGCAAGCAGGGTACGCAGCAGCCACAGCCCAAGAAACGCCAGCACCGGCACAAGGTAGGGCCAGGCCTGCATCGAGCGCAGGTCCTCGAGCCAGTCCGCCAGCGCCGAGGCGGTGAAGCGCGCCCACAGCAACATGTTCAGGTAAAAGGTCACGGGGCGGGCATCCGAGTTGAGTTCACCGGGATGTTCCTCGAACTGGCGATGCAGGTCGCGGATCCGGTCCTGCGGCAACAGGGAAGCAAAATATCCGGCCGGAAACCGGTGATCATCCAGTTCGGTGGCGAGGTAGCGCCGGCTGAGTTCGGCTGGATCCTCGCTGACCTGCCCGGGCCGGTTACCGGCGCAGTACAGGTGAATGTCACCGGGCATCACCGAAACCTCGGGGAAGACCCCGGAAAGGGTGTGGAAGACCGAACCGGCATAGCTGCGCACCGTGCCACCCAGATAATTGGAAGCACTGCTCACCCGGGTGCAAAACACGCCACTGTCTGTCATGTGTGACTGCAGGCTGCTGTAGAACTCGCGGGTGAAGAAGCGGTTGCTGTGGGCGCTGGTGGGTACTGCGTCCAGTGCCAGCACCAGGTCGTAGCGCTGGTCAGTCAGCCCACGCAGGTAGCGGCGGCTGTCCCCGAATCGCAATTGCAGCCGGCTGTCCTGCAGCGCTGCACGGTTCTCCGCCGTGAGGTAAGGTGAGAGGTGCTCGAAGGCGCTCCTGTCCTGGATCACCACCTCGACAAGCTTGACCGGGTATCGCAGCAACTCCGCCACGAGGCCACTGGCAAAGCTGCCAAAAACCAGGACTTTTTTCGCGTTCTTCGACTGGGCATAGACATAAGCGGCAGTCTGCTGTACCGCCTCGGGCTGGGGAAAACTCTCGGCAATGCGGCCGTCCTGTACCACCGAGACCTGGTCACCCAGGCGTGCATAGGCGACGTGTCCGTAACGGGTTTCCACCGCATCCAGCAATGTCATACCCGGCTGCATGGTATGAAAGCGAAACGTCTCAAGCCACGAGTTGACGAGTCCGCTCAGCGGTGTTGCGACCAGTAGCAGGCCCATCAGGGCGATCACACCGGCGGCCAGTTTCGTGCCTTTCGCCGGTCGCAGCCGCCAGGCAAGGAACGCCAGCGCCAGGGCCAGCAGACCGAGTCCCCGCCACATCCCCAGCCACTGGATAAACAGGAACGTGAACAGGATGCCGCCAAGCAGGGCGCCCGCAGCCTCCGCGACGTAGAGCCAGGAGATACCGCGAACGATGGTTCTTGCACCACTTTCGCTCAGGGCCTTGCATGACAGCGGGAAGGCCAGCCCGAGCGCCATGGCGATAGGTAGTGTGAGTAGCGCCACGGACGGGAATAGTTCGCCGAGGGGCACCAGTTCCAGGGATGGCGTGTCGAGCAGCCGACGTATCGCGCGTACAGCGACGACCTGCAACGCCATCAGCAGCGGCAGCGACAGCAGGATGAAACTCAAACCCCGGGTCGGTTGCTTCACCCAGTGCTGCTCGCGCAGCCAGATGACCGCAAGCGAGCCCAGCGCAATCCAGATCAGCCAGCTGCCGAAGACAGCACCGAGGCTCAGCTCGTTACCGTAAAAAACGACCAGCGTCTCGCGCACCAGCCAGGCTTGCATCACCTGGGAAGTGATCCCGAGTACGAACAGGGAGAGAAAGACGATCAGCCGCTGGTTCTGTTGGTTCATGCGTCAGCGCAAGGGTAAACAGCGACCATAAAAGGTGGGAGAATGCGTGAATACTCGGGGCGATAGCACTCTGCAGATCCGTGATTAGCCGGCCGTACGTCATCAAACCCTTCCGGACAGATCGCCGCCTGGTACCGGGGACATTTCAGCCCGTCCGGGTCACTTGTCTTGTCTGGGTAGCGTAGTGCATTTCCCGGCGCGTCGCCAACGTGGCCCGTTTGATCCGGCCAGCCTGCGCCGGGCATCACTGGAACACAGTCGCGGAACACGCCTGCGGGCAGCAGGTTATTGAGAGAGTCCTGCCAGCGCGCGTGATTACGGCAAGCCACAAACCGCTGTAATCCAGCCTCCAGCTCACCCGGCAGACGCTAGTCAGTCGATAACGACTGTCTCCGGAACCACGACCGCACGACTGTTGGCGGCGATTTCAGCATACACCGCTGCAGGATCATTTTCGTAGCGGCGCGAGAAATGAAACGGCACCAGCCGGGCAACGCCGGCGGCCTCGGCGATCTCGGCGCATGCCCGGGTGGTGAGGTGCGCAGTGCGTCTGGCCTGCCCGGCTTCGGCCTCGCAGAAAGTCGATTCACAGAACAGGGTATGAGCGTTGTGCACCAGTTCGATCACGCGTGCACGGTTTTCCGGAGTATCTGCGAAGTCCGTGGCGTAGGCCAGCTGCTTGCCGGGGCTGACTATAACCAGTGCCTCAGCCAGCGCCCGCACCCGCTCGCTGGAACCGTCTGGCAGCACAATACGCGCTTCGCCCTTACCCGCCTGCAAGTGACGCTTCAGCTCGCCCAGCCACGGCCCGGGAGGCAGGCCACGCGCCTTCAGGCGGTCCTTGCGGATATTGATTTCCTGTACCGGTTCGAGCACATAGGCCAGCACCGGGGAACCATGATCAAGGGTGGTGGCACGCACCCGGAAGCCCGCCTCGGCCAGCATCACACCATCGGTCGCCACGGTCTCTTCCAGCAAGCTGAGGCCTGGACGGCCGGCCTGTACGGCATAGCGATAGCATTTTCCGTTGTGTAACTCGATCACCTCGAAGCGCGGCCCGTTATTACCCACGCGGTCCCAGAGTATGCCGCGCACGAGACCGTCGATGTTCGCAGCCAGGCCCGGTGGTCCATACAGCCTGCACAGCGTGGTTTCGCCAATTCGCGAACGCAGCAGCCACAGGAATCCGGCGATATGATCGACGTGTGCGTGACTGATAAACACGTCGCTGACCTGGTGTGCTATCCGCGCTGGCAGCCGCGCCCCCTCCCCCAGATCGAACA
>JASFOC010000142.1:0-6399 GCA_050116715.1 Gammaproteobacteria bacterium | reverse complement strand
CGTCATGCGCAGCATGCAGGACGAGGTCAGCATCAACGCCTTCGGCAATTACGTCATCTCCATGACGCATACCGCCAGCCATATCCTGGAAGTCATGTACCTCGCCTGGCTTGCCGGGCTGGCGGGTAAAAACGCCGCTGGCTGGTTTTGCGGCATCCGCATCAGCCCGCTGTTCGAGACGATTGATGACCTCGAACATGCCGAGACCATACTCACACAATTGCTGGAAAATGAAACCTACCGCGACCTGCTGCAGGCATCCTGCAAGTGCCAGGAAATCATGCTGGGGTATTCCGACTCCTGCAAGGACGGCGGCATCCTCGCTTCCAACTGGAAACTGTACGAGGCGCAGCAGCGGATCATCGCCATCACCGACCGCCACCAGATACAGGTACGCCTGTTCCACGGGCGCGGCGGCACTGTCGGGCGTGGCGGCGGCCCGACGCACGAGGCCATCCTGTCCCAGCCACCGGGAACCGTGCATGGCCAGATCAAGTTCACCGAGCAGGGCGAGGTGCTGCGCTACAAGTACAGCAACGCGGAAACGGCTGTCTACGAACTCTCCATGGGCGTTTCCGGCCTGCTCAAGGCCAGCCGGGTGCTGATCACGCCGCAGGCCCCGGACCGGCGCGACTACATGGGCATCATGGACGAACTGACCCGACTGGGCGAGACCGCATACCGGGACCTTATCGACAATACCCCGGGGCTGTTCGACTATTACTACGAGGTGACGCCGGTTGCGGAAATCGGCCTGCTGAATATCGGCTCGCGCCCGTCACACCGCAAGCAGCAGGACCGCTCCAAGTACTCGATTCGCGCCATCCCCTGGGTCTTCGGCTGGGCGCAGTCAAGACATACCCTGCCCGCCTGGTACGGGCTCGGCACTGCGCTGGAGACCTGGCGCAGCGACGACCCCGCGCGCCTTGGCCGCCTGCAGGGGATGTACCGGGAGTGGCCCTTCTTCCGTTCCCTGCTGGGCAACATCCAGATGGCCCTGTCCAAGGGTGAAATGCACATCGCGCATGAATATACCCGGCTTGCCAGTGATCCGGAGGCGGCGGAACGCATCTACGACAGGATTCGCGATGAGTACTGGCGCACCGTGACGCAGGTCGTGCATGTCTGCGGATCGCATCAGCTACTGGAGGAAAACCCGGCTCTGGGCCTGTCACTGTTCCGGCGCAACCCCTACCTGGACCCGCTCAACAACATCCAGGTCACCCTGCTGTCGCGCTATCGCAACCCGAACCTGACCGACGAACAGCGCGATCGCTGGCTGCATCCGCTGCTGCGCTCCATCAACGCCATTGCAAGCGGCATGCGCAACACCGGCTAGCTCGCAACCCGCTGGCGGTATCTACAACATCGACGATTAGAGTATAGTAGCTGCATTCCGAGCAGCAGGATCGACCACCCAATGGCACATCGGCTGGCACTGGTTGTTGACGACTCAAAGACAGCGCGCGTTACCCTGAAGCGCATGCTGGAGAAGCATGACATCGACGTAGACACCCTGGAGTCTGCGGAACAGGCGCTGGATTACCTGATCGAAAAAACACCCGACGTGATCTTCATGGATCACATGATGCCGGACATGGACGGCTTCCAGGCGGTCGAGGCCATCAAGGGCAACCCCGATACCGCCACCATCCCGATCATGATGTACACCTCCAAGGAAGGTGACCTGTACGTCAGCCAGGCGCGCGCCCTCGGGGCAATCGGGATTCTTCCCAAGGAGGTCGAACCGGCCGAGCTGTTTGAGGTCCTCAACAATCTGGGACTGGCAGAGGACCGCCGCAGCAAGCGCGACCCGGCAGAGAACCGTTATGTCCTGCTGGACAACCCGCCCGAACTGGCGCTATCCGCGGTCACCGATGACATGCAGGAGATCGCCCGCGAGGCCGCCGCAGCAGTTTCAGGAAACAGCAGGCACCAGGGGCGTGTCGGCGAGCTGCTGGAGAGTTACCACCACGAGATGCTGAATGAAATACACCGGCTCGGGGAAACGATCGAGGAAGTCGCTAACCGCGTCCCTGAAGCCCGGCAATACGGCAGCGGCATCATGGCCCCTTTGCTGGTGGTACTGCTGATGCTGATCCCCGTACTCTGGCTGTACAACAGCAACAATGAAACGCGCGCCGCCCTTGCCAGAGCCAGTAACCAGCTGGAACTCATGCAGAGCGCCCAGCAACAGCAGCAAGCGCAGGCCCGGGCGGAAAGCGACTCCCTGCGGGAAATGCTTGACAGCAGGGAAAACCGGGACTCGACACATGAGCGCCTGCTGTACGACAGCATCACCTGGGCAATCAACCAGAGCAGCCCCTACGATATTCACGAAGAAGCCTTCAGCGATCGCCGCCTGGCGATCATCCAGGAACTGGTGTCACGCCTTAACGGCCTGGGTTTCCGCGGCGTGGTGCAGCTTGAATCGCACCTGGGCGAGTTCTGCCTGGCGGGAAGTGATGCCGAAGGCTACTCCCTGGCGCCACCGGACCTGCCGGTCACGGAGTGCGCAATGATCGGCCACCCGCTACACGACCTGGCATCGCTGGGCGAGCGCCAGTCGATTGCGTTCGCGAACTTCATCGCCACCTCCCCCCTGCTGGAAAGCGGCGCCATCTCGATCGATATCGTTCCTTACCTCTACAGCCAGCCGCAGCTTCAATACCCGCCGCAGCAAGACAATGTCCGGGCCTACGAGTGGAACCGGATTGCCGCGATCAACAATCGCGTCGACGTCAGGCTGATACCGTCAACAGCAGAATAACCGCACTTTCAGGGCACGTCAGGCATCACGAACCGGGACCAGCAGGCCTGGCAAACCTGCAGACAATCCCGACCCCTCCGGGAAGCCAGTCCAGCCTGTAGCAGGGTATGACGATGCTTCCGGCTGTGCGTGCCGGTTTCGACGGCCGCCCAGAAAAGAGACCAGGCCGCTTGTAATTTGGGATTTATATCCCGTATTCTCGGAAGCAATCCCGACCGGAATAGCCACTCCGGCCTTGCACCCGAACCAGCCAGGACGACCGTCATGCCAACGCATAAATCCCTGACACACACTTCCCCTTCATGCCGATGCAGGCTCACCTGCACCACAGCCCTGCTGATGCTGACCCTGTCTGCCTGCGGCGGAGGGAGTGGCGGTGGCGACAACACACGGGAAGTTGCGCTGCAACCTGACAGCGTGTCCATCAATTCCACCAGCCAGGATTCGGCGCTGCCGGTTACAAACGTGATATCACTACAGCCACAGGTACTTAACGGCAACTACAGCGTGCTGGCGATCAATGATCTGGGCATGCATTGTGGCGACCTGGACACTCGCATAGCCAGCATCCTGCCACCCTTTCAGGTGCTGCTGGCGCAGGTCATCCAGAAGGGACAGTCACCGGTCATCAATCCTCCCGGTGTCAGACTGGAATACTCGGCGGCCTTTAACCCGAACGACCCGATATCATCCCGGGCAGCTGCAATTACCGGACTCAAGCAGGACGGGAGCACATATAAAACCAATTTCTGGGACACGATCAACCAGGGCGCCTATGACCCGTTCTACCCCGGCGGCCTGGGCCTCACCCCACTGGCAGGCGGCGGGTTTCCTGTGGTACCCGACATGGGTCTACCGGTACCCAACGTGGAAGAGCTCTACATCGGCGCGGACGGCATTGTTGACCAGCCGGGCGGCAGTGACGACGGCAGGCTGACAGCAGTTCAGCATGCCATGCCGGGGCTGCTCGATCCCTATGCCAGCAATACACCACAGGCAGTACAGGAACGCTATAGTGACAAGCCCTTTTTCCTCAACTTCCCTTTCGGTTACGTGGCAGCGGACGTCAACTGGTTCGAGGCGGCAGGAATTCCCTTTGCGGCATTTGACGATTCCGGCCGGGAAAACGCCTACCCGCTGGTACGGGTAGCCGCGAAGAACGGTGCAAACACGCTGGCAACGGTAGACACGGTATTGCCGATATCGGGTGAGGCAAGCTGCAGCAACTGCCATTCGGACCCTGCAGATGTACAGAACAGTCGCAGCAAGGCGCCAACCAATGCACTGCTCAATGCGGGTCTGCCCGTGGCAACCAGCCTCGATGATCCGGACGCCAACCTGCCGATGAAAGTCAGCGTCGAGTATGCAGCCGACATCAACATCCTGCGATTGCATGACCTGAAGCATGGCGACAGATACGTCAGTACGGCGTGCGACAGCGTCGGGGAGAACTGCCTGGTTACCGCGCCCGATCCCTGCGTGATCAACAATGCCGCCCCGAACGGGACAGACAGCTGCCTGACCAACAAGGCGCTGGTCCAGTTGCAGCCAGTGGTATGTCAGGTATGTCATTACACGCCGGCGCTGGACCTGGCGCAGGTCGGGCCAATGGCCGGTGCACCGGGTACCACTGCCAATGGCCGCAACCAGATGGCCCACCAGAGCAACTCGCGGGTGATGCATAACCATCACGGACAGTTCAACAATCTGTTCCCGGCCATACCCGCTCCGGTGCAGGCTGACAACGGCATCATCACCAACCAGTTCGACCGACTGGAAGCCCTGGAAGACAATTGTTACCAGTGCCATCCGGGCTCGACAACCCAGTGCCTGCGTGGCGCGATGTTCAATGCGTACATGCTGTGCAGCGACTGCCACGGCAGCCTGCTGCAGGTGGGTAACGACTTCTCGAAGAACGTCTCCCCAAGCAATCCGGGGGCCTTCATCCTGGCGGATGACTTCTATACCAATCCAGGGACCCCGCGCGTACCCTGGGCGAACGAACCCGGATGCGGCGCCTGCCATACGGGGGATGTGAACAGCAATCTCGCCGGGACCGCAGGTGTCATCGTCAACAAGGTGGACACCAACGGCAACACCGATGGCATACGCCTGCGCCAGGCCTGGAAAACCGGGGACGCGAAGGCGACACCGATTGTGCCTGCTAACAAGCGCTTTGCCGAACCCGCGGTCCCTGAGGGCTTCAACGGCTTCAGCAACCCCGGCGCAGGCAACCCGCAGCTGTACCGGGTAAGTACCGGGCACGGCGGCGTGATGTGCGAAGGATGTCACGGGGCCACGCATGCGGAGTGGCCGAATGCCAACCCGGATGCCAATGATAATGTCACGTCCGTGCAGTTGCAGGGTCACACCGGCACCATTGTGGAGTGCAGCACCTGCCACGGCACAACCATGAACAGCCGAAACACACTGGGTGGCCCCCACGGTATGCACCCGGTCGGTAGCAACACCGAATTCGCCAGGGGCGGCCACGAAGACCTTGCCGAGGATAACCCGGGTGCCTGCGCGGCTTGCCATGGTGGCGGTCCACGCTCGGGCAATACGGGCACGGTACTCTCCATCGCCAGGACAGACCGCACCCTGGACGGGACGCTGGTACACAAGGGGGAACCGGTAGGTTGCGCAATCTGCCATGGTGACGGCGATGACGATTAGCAAACGGTTTCCACCTGCGCAGTGATTCGAGCTATCTGCAGGGTCCTGTGCAGATTTGACAAGGTCTGGCAGCTGACTGTTTCAGTCCGCTTCAGCGGGACTTTTCAGAAGGGATGCCCAGCCAATGAGGGTATAGGGCATGGCGCCGGGATTGTCCGCCAGCTGCGCACCGGCCCAGGCCGCTGTCTGCCTGGCCCGTTCCCGGTAGCGCGGTTCACTAGTAAACCGCGCAAGTTCCAGCAGTACCTGCAGCGCCACACCGTTGGCCGAAACGGCGGCACCGTCAGCCAGCGGCTTTTCCCGCACCCATAATTCCGTATCGGCAGGGGTATTGAAGAACCCGCCGTGCTCGCTGTCCCAGAATCGTGCCAGCATGGCATCAGCCAGGCTGCGCGCCTGCAGCAGCCAGTCGCGCTCGCCGCTGACCCGGTACAACGCCAGCAGCGACTCGGCCAGCGCGGCATAATCCTCGCAAAACCCCGCCACGCCGCGCACCCCTTCACGCCAGTCCCGGTACAGCAGCCGCGCGTCTGCCTCCAGCAGCCGGGCCTCGATAAATTCCGCGGCCGCCACCGCGGCATCGAGATAGCGCGGCTCATCCAGCATGCGCCCGGCCAGCGCCAGCGTGGTGATCATGTAGCCGTTCCATGCCGTGACCACCTTGTCGTCGACCGGAACAGCCGGACGCTCGCGGCGCGCCGCGAGCAACAGGTCATCAACCTGTGCCAGACGCTGCCGGACGACCGTGGGCTCCACCTTGAATCGTGCGGCCAGCGCGGTTGTGTCAAGCGCGCGGTACAGCACGTTGCTGCCGGCCAGTTCACCCTGTGTCTCCCCTGTCCGTGTGATGCCATAGCGTGCGACGGCCCAGGCACGCAACCCGGCATCCGGCACGGCCCTGGTCAGCTGCGCCCAGGTCCAGGTGTAGAAGGCACCTTCCTGCATCTGGTCAT
>JASFOC010000141.1:0-6424 GCA_050116715.1 Gammaproteobacteria bacterium | reverse complement strand
CGCTTATCATTGTACTCAGTATCTCGAATACCATGATTATGGGGGTCCTCGAGCGTACAGGAGAGATCGGGACACTGATGGCGCTCGGTACGCGACGCAAGGGAATATTGAAATTGTTTGTTGCGGAAGGGATGTTGCTGGGAATTATTGGCGGCCTGCTGGGTGTTGTCCTTGGATTCCTGCTTGCCAGGCTCATATCGGCAGTTGGAATTCCCATGCCGCCGCCGCCAGGTATGGATGTAGGCTTTACCGGGCGGATTATATTCAGCTGGCTGCTGGCGGCAGAGGCAATGGGGCTGGCTGCAGGGACAACTTTTTTCGCCAGTCTATACCCTGCATGGAAGGCTTCTCGCCTGGATATCGTGAACGCACTCAGGCATAACCGTTAGCTTATGATTTCAGCGCGGAACCTCATCCATATATTGCAAGCGTCAGGAATCTGTCGATGAAAACCCTGCTGCTATTCCGCAGTATCTTTCGTAATCCGGTGCGAACAGGCCTGACTCTCGCGGCGATTGTCTTTGGTGTGGCCGGGCTGATACTCAGTGGCGGCTTTGTGGAAGATGTCTTTATCCAGCTGCAGGAGACTACAATTCACTCACAGCTGGGGCATGTCCAGATATACCGTGCCGACTATTCCCGGCTGGGGCGGCATAACCCGTACGACTATCTGATTAACAATCCAGGTCAGATTGCAAATTCCGTGGCGAAACTGCCGCAGGTGTCGGATGTATTGCTGAGGCTGAATTTTTCCGGTTTGGCGAATAATGGCCGGGCGGATCTGCCCATTATTGGTGAGGCCGTCCAGCCTGACAAGGAAGCTCGCCTGGGGACATCTTTAACGATAACCGCGGGTCGTCAGCTCGAACAATCCGACGAATATGGCATGTTGGTCGGTTACGGTGTGGCCCGCTCCCTTGGGGTGCAACCTGGTGACTATCTGACCCTGCTCGTGACAACGACCGACGGTGCACTGAACAGCCTTGAGTTCGAAGTGATTGGTGTATTTCGCACTTTTGCACGCGACTATGACAATCGCGCAGTTCGCATTCCCCTGTCAGTCGGGCAGGATCTTGTGGGTACTGCAGGTGTTCACAGCCTTGTGCTCTCGCTCGATGACACCCGGGACACGGATGTTGTTGCCAGCATTCTGGGGCTGCAATTACCCAGTCGGGAGTTTGAAGTCAAGACCTGGTATGAGCTCGCAGATTTCTACAGCAAGACGGTCGACCTGTATCGCATACAGTTCGGGATCCTGCAGTTGATTGTCCTGTTGATGATGTTGCTGAGTGTTGCCAACAGTGTGAACATGGCAGTATTCGAGCGTGTTGGGGAGTTCGGTACCCTGATGGCGCTCGGTGATACAAAGTCGGATATTTTCTGGCAGATAATAAAGGAGAACGCCCTTTTGGGTTTTGTCGGCGCCAGCCTTGGTGTTGTCGTCGGCGTGGTATTTTCCCTGGTAATATCCGGGGTGGGTATCGAGATGCCACCGCCGCCCAATTCGGATATTGGATATACTGCCTACATCCGCCTTGTCCCCGTCGTGATTTTAAAGGCCTTTGCTACAGGTGTTGTTGCAACAGTAATGGCTGCACTGTTGCCTGGGTATCGTGTCTCGCGATTGCCGGTCGCCGAAGCCTTGATGAAAAATGTGTAATGTTTACAGGGAGCATTACTTTGACAGTTTTTTCAGGTAGTCCTTGGTGAATATCTTGTCCGGCAAATTGCGTTGTTTCATGTTGCTGTAATCCATCACGGAACGTTCCTCCTTGCGAAGCGCATCAACCATGACCAGTTGTGTCGGACGTACGGCTTTGCCAATTTTATCGTAAGCCTGATACAGACAGGTTTTAATCAGCCGGTTGGATAAAGAGTAAAACTCTGCCTTGTAGGGCCTGTTATTGGACTGGTCAACCCAGTACAGCACACGATGATAGGTTACACCTCTTTTTGCTGCATTTAATTCAAGAACATTGTAGGTCTTTTTCTCGATTTTTTCTGTGCGCAGCAAGGTCGCATTGTAATCACCCGCAAAATTGGCTCGTGCAAGATCACCGTTAGAGACTTCGCCGGTGAGTTTTTGTGCCAAGGGCAGTCGTACCGGCTGGGAAAGATTTGGCAGGAACGCCCAGAGATCAGTGTCTCTCATCAGAAGGATGTTGCCTCTATCAATGGCGGGTGCTGTGGTCATCAGTACGGTTCTGTCATTTCCTTTTGATAACACCCGGTATTCCTTTACTTCGGGGTCACTGTCGGGCTTTGTCGTGGTGATTTTGACATCCACCTGGAAGCCGCCCTCGGGGAAACGAACGCGGTCAGCGTTGGCGACAATTTTCTCCGCTTTGCTGTCTTTTGCTTCAGCCGCGGAGACAGGCAGGGTGGACTCGATGCAGGTCCAGCAGGCAAAGACGATCAATGCAGTTATGAGCCGCCATTGTTTTGGCGTGCCGGCCGCGCGGTGGACAATAATATCGGCTTCTTGTTTCACGTCGGATCTACCTCGTTATCTGTAAGTGTAGCCCTAGTATCAGGACATGGCTTGAGTTGGCCTGGTATGCCAGACAGTGCGCCGCATGACAGTTGCCCGGCATGCGTAATTGAGCATGGGCAGGTAAGGGATTGTTTTTCCGTCCGGGTAAGGTATGGGGTAAACTACTTGAGGCTGGGTCATGGGTGGATACGTCATTAATGTGTCTGCCTGAATAATACCCTGGCATTGTAATCGTGCCTGTCATCATGCATTCCATATCCGGGACAAGCATTGATCGCAGTGTACATGGGTGCTGTCCGTGATCAAAGGTCATCGGAATTGTGGTCTGATTTGGAAGAGTCATGTCGATAGGAGATGAATTTTTAGTCCGGGTCAAGGATGTTTCCAAGTCCTACTTTTTTGGGAAGCAAACCCTCATGGCCCTGAAGAATGTCACCCTCAGTGTACTGGGTGGTGAATTTTTGGCGCTTGCGGGCCCATCCGGCAGCGGAAAGTCAACCTTGCTCAATTTGATCGGCTGTATAGATACTCCGACCAGCGGCAGCATCTATATCGAAGGACAGAAAACCGCCAGGCATAGCTCTGATCAGCTGGCCGAACTGCGCGCAAGAAAGATCGGCTTTATCTTCCAGACATTCAATCTGCTGCCGGTGTTGTCAGCATTCGAGAATGTGGAATACCCCTTGCTTCGCTTTCCCATGGACAAGAAGTCACGACGTGAACTGGTATCTAAGTATCTGCAGCTGGTCGGTGTGAATGAGTTTGCCAGACACCGGCCCAATCAGTTGAGCGGCGGCCAGCGTCAGCGGGTCGCCATTGCCAGGGCGCTGGTCACAAATCCGAGTATTGTGCTTGCTGACGAGCCGACGGCCAACCTGGACCACAAGACCGGTGAAAGCATTCTTCAGCTGATGAAATGGATCAACGAGGGTATGGGGACAACTTTCATCTTTTCCACGCACGATCCCCGCGTGATGGAAATGGCAGGCAGGATCATCAGGCTGCAGGATGGCGAGCTTGACCAGCAAGCAGAAAGCCTTCCTGCTACCGCTTGATGGTCAGGCCCAGATGCCGGGCGCAGCAAGTTACTGCGGGGCAAACTTCACGGCTGCAACAATAATTTTTCCAACGGCAACCGCACCGACCTGGCTTTTGGCGTGGCGCCGGCCCCGAGTCTACCCATAAATACAGCATTGGCAATTTCCTCCGGTGCGGCAAGTCTCGCTAGCCTGTCTGCCAGCTTTTGTGCCAGCCGTTTGCTGTACTCGTTGCGGGTGAATGTGACCCCGTTGCGGACATAGGCGCCGAATATCAGTGGTGTCATTTCCGGCTGGAACTGCAGGTTGCGGCTGGTCGCTGTAAGCCAGAAGCGTTGCACTGCCTGCCCCGCACCCAGATAATCGTCCAGCGATTCCGGAGGGCGCTCAGCAAGGATTATAAAATGCGCGGCACAGGCGATGCCGGGTATGAAATCCAGCTCCATGCACGGCACCAGCGTGCCGGCCGCATAACGGTTAAGAAGATTTACCCGCTCCCAACTGGCCAGAGCCCAGCGCATAAGGCGCCGAGCCATCGGGTCCAGTCCAACTGCCTTGGCAGGTATGCGGTCCTCACTCAGGTCATGCTCCCAGTCAATGATCGACTTGTGGGTGGCATATGCTTCGGGCAGTGTGAGACGCAGGTGGCCGTTCCGGAACAGCAGTCTTGCCATGCGTAATCGCTGCGGGAAATCTGCCAGCCACAGGACGCGGAAGTCATTCCCCGCCGCTTCTTCCAGGGCGTTGCGGTCATTACTTGTAAGGGCACGGGTTGAGAGCGGCCGGCGTTGGGTCGAACGCCGGGTGATGTACGGTAACAACGGGCTGGTTGTGATATCCGGATCGTGTATGAACTCAATCTCGAGCTTCGGATGAGTTTCAGGTTGTGCTGGTCGTGGCAGGGCCTCCGTGCGTAATCCATATTGGCTGGCCGCGATGCGGATTGTTTCCAGCAATGTGCCCAGGGCTAGCTGGCTGGCATGGCCCTTCAGGTCATACACGCAGTGCTCCCTAGTGTCGTTTCCATGAATAACGACTTGATTATCATCGAGAATTTCGAAACGCCAGGGTTGCGCGTTATCGCCGCTCGGCGCCCAGCGGGCCTGGTCAAGAATACCCAGGACCGCGCGGTCCTTGACTGTGGCGCCCGTCATGGGCAGAGCCTGGTTTACTGTATTATTGCCGAAGCGCCTGCGCGCCAGCATTAAGCCTAGGCGCTGGACGGGATGCCGGTTTCCCCCGGGCCGCCAGGTGCGGACCAGTCGGTTGCGGTAGGCATCGAAATGTAAGCCGCGCGGTGCGGTAATGACATCGCCGCGGCCGAGCAGGATCTTGAGTGCCTCTGTGCCGGCGACACCTGCGCAGAGTTCGCAGGCCATGGGGGTCGAAGGTCCCTGGTGTTCTGCGAGTCTGACGGCGGACGGGTCAACAAGGTAACTGCCCTGCAGCATGGCCGGTGACAGTCCAAGGAGGAAGCGCAGCAGTTGCTCTTGCTCGCTATGACCTTCGAGCTGGAAGTACGCATCGAAAGTCATTTTCCCGGGCATGAAGTTCAGCAGCGCAACACCCATTCCCAGTGGTGCCGCCGTTACTGCCGGAATGCTGTTACGGGCACAGGCAGCGAAGGTCTGGCATCGAGCCTGAACAGCAAAAAAATCAAGGCCGTCCATGTACAGGTCGGCTCCTGCCAGGAAGTCATCCACATTGTCATGATCGACCCCTGCGGGGAATATTTTAAGGTCCAGCTCCGGATTGATATCCAGTGCTCTTTCGACAAGGACGTCGGTCTTTTTTTTGCCCAGGGTGGAAACGCCTGCACCTGCCTGGCGGTTGAAGTTGGCGATTTCAAAACTGTCAAAATCAGCCAGTGTAAATGCACCTATCCCGAGGCGTGAGAGGGTGAGGAGATGACTGCCACCGACGCCACCCAGGCCGGCAATGGCGACCCGCTTGTGGCGGAGTACAGCTTGTTCTGCTTGCGTGATCCAGCCAGTATTGCGTGTGAATGCGGCTGAATAGTCGAATTGTGGTGCCGGCATTAACCTGTTTCCTGCTCCATGGTTTACTGGGAATTCGGGACACTAACATGCTGCGATACAGCTTAGGGGTACTTTAGTATCCGACGTAGGTTGTTGTTCAGACGCAATAATAGGCCGACTGTCCTGGGGTGTCTAATTAATCGGGAGCGGTTGTCTGGCCGGCTTCGTGAAAAGGTCTCTTTCTGATATGACAGTGAATTCCGCCTGGTTGTGAACCTTGTCACAGCTTGTGGCAACTGGACGCAGCTTATTCCTGCTTTTTGAGTGTTTTCACTGTTGTGAATCACACCGGGATTCATGATTAATTCATCAGTGACCGGCTGCAGATTGCAAGGTCGCTTCATTTCTCGCAATGGCGGAGCGGTCAGATAAAGGTTCATTGGTCGTCTGTTGCTATTCGGGTTGTTGTGTCGTTTTCGTTGCTCTCGCATGTCTTGATGTTGTGTTGTGCTCAATTCAGCAGAGGTCTGGCCGATAGGGTCTTAGAGTATCGCCACAGTAGCATCACATGGGATCTGACCGGGTAATCCGTGCATGGATCTGTCAACTGCCACTGTCCAGTTGTCAGCCATTGCGAATCGTCGTTAAGAGACGAAAATATGAATGATTTATCTGATTTGTTTTTTCAATATTTCGATGTCGTGATGGGCAACAGGCCCAGTATTGTGGATGAAGCCGCCAGGCTTCGCTATCAGGTATATTGCATAGAAAATAATTATGAAGATGCGTCCCGGTTTGATGATGGCAAGGAAGTTGATGAGTATGACAGGCGTTCTGTTCACGGGATTGTCAGGCACAGGGCTCTGGGGATAACGGCAGCCTCGGTCCGGCTGGTGCTTTCAGATCCGGGTCGT
>JASFOC010000140.1:0-6430 GCA_050116715.1 Gammaproteobacteria bacterium | reverse complement strand
TCTTTGATGGCTGGCGGACTAGGATTACGCCGGGCATCCTGCCCTGCGCCCTGCGGGCCAGCGTCACTACGTTCCGCTGTTCAAAATCGCTCCCGGCGATTTTGTCGAACCCGAGGTTCTCATCCCGGTCCGCCAAAAAGAAAACCCGCCTGACGGCGGGCTTTCTTTGATGGCTGGCGGACTAGGATTCGAACCTAGATTAGAGGAGTCAGAGTCCTCTGTCCTGCCGTTAGACGATCCGCCAAAAGCGGGATTAACGTTTCGAGAACTGGGGTGCACGCCTGGCTTTATGCAGGCCGACCTTCTTGCGTTCCACCTGACGCGCATCGCGCGTGACGAAGCCCGCACGCCGCAGAGGAGAACGCAACTCGCTGTCGTATTCAATCAGTGCGCGGGTGATCCCGTGACGGATCGCACCGGCCTGGCCGCTCATGCCGCCGCCCTTGACGGTGACCGAGATATCAAACGTGTCAGACATATCGGTCTTTTCCAGCGGCTGACGCACGATCATCCGGGCGGTTTCACGCCCGAAATATTCATCCAGCGGACGCTTGTTGACGGTGATGCTACCCGATCCCCTGCGCAGGAAAACACGCGCCGTGGAAGTCTTGCGTCGTCCGGTACTGTAGTAGGTGTCACTCATTCTGGTATTCCTGTGATTGGCAGGCCACAGCCTGTGCAATTCTCCGCGTTATATATCCAGCGCCTTCGGTTGCTGCGCAGCATGCTGGTGATCCGGGCCGCTGTATACCTTGAGCTTGCGATACATGGCACGCCCGAGGGGATTCTTTGGCAACATGCCCTTCACGGCCAGTTCGATGACACGACCCGGGGCCTTGGCCTGCATCTTTTCGAAGCTGGCGGACTTCAGGTTGCCGATATAACCGGTGTGATGGTGATACATCTTGTCCGTAGCCTTGCGTCCCGTTACATGCACCTTGTCCGCGTTGACGACAATAATGTAGTCACCGGTATCGACATGCGGTGTATAGACAGGCTTGTGCTTGCCCCGCAGGCGGCGCGCAATTTCAGAGGCCAGGCGACCCAGCGTTTTACCTGTTGCATCAACGACATACCAGTCGCGATTCACTTCGTGGGATTTTGCGGAGAATGTTTTCATGGGTACTAACTCTGGATCATGCGAAATCAAAGAGCGGGGATGTTACAAAAGTCCTAACCGAGTTACAAGGCTCAGTACAAAGAAAGACGCCCTGATTCATGGATTAACCCTCTGCAGGCATAGCGATCCCCACCCCGGAATATGACAAAAAAAAGCGCGGCTTGGGTAGCCGCGCTAAAATGTACCTCCTTGGGGGGAGGTGGAGGAGCGCTGACCGGCCAAATAGGGGGGCAGGCCAATCAGCGTGTAAGTATTTTCTAATATACTGGATTACATGTCAAGTACTGTTGCAGCAGAAAGTGCTCGCTCGCCACCAGTCTGTGCCGGCACCAGGCGCCTGCCGGCAAACAGTGCAATATTCCTTGATTTTTAATGATTTTTTGCATTCGTACAGGCCAGCAAGGAACGAAAACGCCCCTCCCTGCGGCACCAAGCGGCGATTCAGGCTTGATGAAAAACTGTTATTACTGGATCAACCGAGCTGGAATCAGCCCATCCTGCATGAAAAGCACGCATCAGACTGCCGCTATTCCCGGCGTAGCGTGAACTATTCAGTGTATACAGGACCTGCCAGGGAGCCTAAATCTGCAGCCGCTTGACAACCCTGCCGTTCAGCAAGTGTTCCTCGATGATTTCATCGATATCTTCCCTGTCTACATAGGTGTACCAGACCCCTTCCGGGTACACGACGATTACCGGCCCTTCTTCACAGCGATCAAGGCATCCCGCCGTGTTGATCCGTACGCCTCCCTTGCCGGCAAGTCCCAGCGTCTTGCTGCGCTGCTTGGCGTAGTCACGCATGGCCTGCGCATCAAAACGCTGGCAGCATGCACTGCCGTCCGCACGCGCATTCACGCAGAAAAAAACGTGATAACGATAATAATCCATAGCCCGAAAGATACAGGCAGAATGAAGCCGTGCAAAGCACGCGACAGGACGAAAGCCGTGGAATCGTGATATCTTGCACTCTCATGAATGCACGCAGACTCACACCCCTTGACAAGCTCATCACCCATGCTGACCAGGCATTGCAAACCGTGTTCGGCGAGCCCGTCGGGTCCGAGCGGGATAACCCGGCCAGGCAGAAACGTGACGGCGACCTGACCTCCACCGACAAGGCCAGGAGTCTGTGCCTGATGCGGGTCAATCATGCGGGTGAAGTCTGCGCCCAGGCGCTGTATCAGGGACAGGCACTCACGGCAAAACAGGAATCAACCCGGTTACAGATGGAACAGGCTGCCAGGGAAGAAAATGATCACCTGGTCTGGTGCCGGCAACGCATCAGGGAACTGGGCGGCCAGACCAGCCTGCTGAACCCGGTCTGGTATACCGGCTCACTCGCGCTCGGCGCGGCTTCCGGGGTCATCGGGGACAAATGGAGTCTTGGGTTTCTGGCTGAAACCGAACATCAGGTCGTCAAACATCTTGCCGGTCATCTGCAACGTCTTCCCGCGAATGACAACCGCTCACGGGCAATCCTGGAACAAATGAAGGAAGATGAAGCAAAACACAAGGCGACGGCACTACAGGCCGGCGGCGCCGCACTGCCCGCCGCCGTCAGCAAACTCATGACCCTGGCGTCCAGGATCATGACATTCACTGCCTATCGCATCTAGGACAAGGGCAACAGCACACGCCACCACAGGCCACTGCGCATACCCGGGGTCAGCCATGACCGGCAACTGCCGCCCTGATCTCGTAGTCGTGCGTTATAACCGCCGCCTTACCCAGCATGATGGAAGCCGAGCAATATTTTTCAGCCGACAACTCGACAGCGCGTGCGACCTGCTTGTCGGAAAGACCGGCCCCGGTGACGATAAAATGCACGTGTATCCGGGTAAAAACCTTGGGGACCCCGTCTGCCCGCTCCGCCTCGACTTCCACAACGCAGTCTGTAACCTGTTGACGCGCCTTCTTCAGGATCAGCACGATATCGAATGCCGTACACCCGCCCATGCCGATCAGCAGCATCTCCATGGGCCGAACACCCAGGTTGCGGCCACCGCTCTCCGGTGGACCATCCATGACCACGGCATGACCGCTGCCTGATTCTCCCACGAAGGTTACATCTTCCACCCACTTGACTCGCGCTTTCATGATCTCTGTCAGACTCCGGTGATGTGCAGGCCGTCACACAAACGGCGGCCCGCAAGAATAACTGCAGTGATGACTAAAGGCCGCTGCAAAATCTCCGATACAGGGGCATGCAAGGTCTCCCACTCACATTTCCGACCGGCGCTACGCCAGCCATCGGCACCATCAACCCCTGCGTTGCACGCTTTCTGGAACAGTGTCATCGCCGGAAATATCCCAACAAGAGCGTTATCATCTACGCCGGCGACCAGCCAGATGTACTTTACTACATCGTCAAGGGCTCGGTCAGCGTCCTGATCGAGGACGAAGACGGCCATGAAATCGTGCTGGCCTACATCAACGCCGGCGGTTTCTTTGGTGAAATGGGCCTGTTTGGCGAACACCCCAACCGCAGCGCCTGGATACGCACCCGGAGTGAATGCGAAGTCGCGGAGATCAGCTATGCGAGGTTCCGCTCACTCGCCCGCGAAGATCCGGATATTCTGCTGGAATTAACGGCACAGCTCGCCACCCGGTTGCGCAAGACCAGCCGCAAGGTCGGGAATCTGGCTTTCCTCGATGTTACCGGCCGGATTGCACACACGCTGCTTGAGCTCTGCAAGGAACCGGATGCAATGACGCATCCCGATGGCATGCAAATCAGGATTACCCGTCAGGAAATTGGTCGCATTGTCGGCTGCTCGCGAGAGATGGCTGGCCGGGTTCTGAAGGCGCTCAACGAGCAGGGACACATTTCAGTGAAAGGCAAGACGATCGTTGTTTTCGGCACCCGCTGAACCGCAGCAGCGGCAGGAAGCGCACCGCATTTAATACACCGGTATCCGCCGATCTATGCCGGCATGCCAAACAGCTCGGCCAGCTTCGCCCCGGGGTCACCTGCTTTCATAAACGCTTCACCAACCAGAAATGCATTGACGCCGTGAGAACGCATCAATGCCACGTCTGCAGGCGTGTGTATGCCGCTCTCGGTAACCACGATGCGGTCACCCGGCACCTCACCAAGCATTTCGAGCGTCACATCCAGGCGCGTCTCGAAAGAACGCAAGTCACGATTGTTAATGCCAATGAGCCTACCCGGCACATCAAGGGCACGGCCCAGCTCCACGGGATCATGAACCTCGACCAGCACGTCCATACCCAGCTGCGTAGCGAGTTGTGACAGCTCCCCGAGCATGGCATTACCCAGAGCAGCCGCTATGAGCAGGATGCAGTCGGCACCGAGGACGCGGGCCTCGTAAACCTGGTAGGGATCAATAATGAAATCCTTGCGGAGCACAGGCAATGAACAGGCCGCACGCGCCTGCTGCAGATAAGCATCCGCCCCTTTGAAAAAATCGATATCAGTCAGGACCGACAGGCACGCAGCGCCACCCTGTGCATAGCTGCTGGCTATCTCCGCAGGCCTGAAGTCTTCTCGCAGGACGCCACGGCTGGGAGAAGCCTTTTTTATTTCAGCAATAACAGCCGCCCGGCCCAGGTTGATATTCTTCTCAAGGCTGCGCACGAAACCACGCGGGTTATCTGCATCTGCCACGCGCTGCTCCAGCTCCTGCAGGCTGATATTGCGATTGCGCTCATCTATCTCCTGCAGCTTGCGCGCAAGGATTCTTTTCAGTATGTCCGGCGTGTCATTCATGTTCTTTTCAGAAACTGTTTGAAACCCTGACCAGCGCCTCAAAGGTCTGCGTTGCCCGGCCATCCCGGATGACTTCCGCTGCAAGTTCCACCCCGTCAGCCAGAGAGGATGTCAAATCTGCTGCATAAACTGCCGCACCCGCGTTCAGTTTCACGATATCCAGCGCAGGGCCGGCCTGGTTCGCAAACACCGAATTGATGACTGCAAGACTCTGCCCGGCGTTTTCCACTGTAATGGTGCCCATATCTGCACGCTGCAGCCCAAAATCCTCCGGCGAGACCGTATAGACGGTAATCCCGCCATCCTTGAGCTCGGCAATCCGGGTCGGTCCCGCGATACTGATCTCATCAAGCCCGTCCTCAGCGTGCACGACCAGCACATGCTCGCTCCCGAGCCGCTTCAGGACCCGTGCAAGCGGCTCAACCCAGACTGAGCTGAACACGCCAAGCACCTGATTCGGCGCACCGGCCGGATTCGTCAGCGGCCCCAGCAGGTTGAACAGGGTGCGTATCCGCATCTCGCGGCGCGGCCCGATCGCATGCCTCATGGCGCTGTGGTGCTGCGGCGCGAACAGGAATCCAACACCAACCTGATCAATACAGGCGGCCACCTGCTGCGCGTCGAGGTCGAGCCTCATGCCAGCCGCCTCAAGCACATCCGCGCTTCCTGAACTGCTGGAAACCGAGCGATTGCCATGCTTGGCCACCCGCGCACCGGCAGCAGCAGCGACCAGCGCGCAAGCCGTGGATATGTTGAAGGTGCTTGCACCATCACCCCCTGTACCGCACGTATCCACCAGATGAGGGCCGCTGACTTCCACACGGGTGGCGAGTTCACGCATAACCCTCGCGGCCGCCACGATCTCATCAACCGTTTCTCCCTTCATCCGCAGCCCGACGAGAAAACCGCCGATCTGTGCAGGGGTCGCCTGACCGGTCATGATCAGACGCATGACCGCCTCCATGTCGGCGGCATTCAGGTCACGAAATTCCACCACGCTGGCGAGTGCTGTTGGCAGGTCCATAGGTGACTTCTCCTGTAGAATCAGTGCAGCCTATTGCTGCAGAAAATTTCTCAACAGGTCATGGCCACAGCCAGTCAGAATGGACTCGGGGTGGAACTGTACGCCCTCAACCTGCATGGTTCTGTGGCGCACACCCATGATTTCATCAACCCCGCCATCCGCTCTACTGGTCCATGCAGTAACCTCAAGACACTCCGGCAACGATTCCTTCTCAATAACCAGGGAATGGTAGCGGGTCGCCTCGAAGGGATTGGGCAGGCCGTGAAAAACCCCGGCATTTGCATGATGAATCATAGAGGTTTTACCATGCATGATCGCGCAAGCATGCACAATACGGCCGCCAAACGCCTGGCCGATACTCTGGTGGCCAAGGCATACCCCAAGTATGGGAAGACGCCCTGCAAAATGCCGGATGGTATCGAGGGACACACCCGCCTCGTTGGGTGTGCATGGCCCCGGGGAAATCACGATCTTTTCAGGTGCCAGTCTTTCGATTTCCTCTACGCTGATCTGGTCATTACGGTATACGAGCACGTCCGCGCCCAGTTCCCCCAGG
>JASFOC010000139.1:0-6504 GCA_050116715.1 Gammaproteobacteria bacterium | reverse complement strand
CCGAAGGTCGCCCCGGTGGCAATAATCAACAGGGTGACCGGAAACAGCACCAGCCCGGCCACGATGTAGATGGCAACGACGACCAGTGGTGCGATCCACTCGCCGCGCAGATCGCCAAGCCCCTTGATGGTTGCTTCCAGGTCGATCCACTCACCCAGTGGCGTCCAGCGCCAGCTGGCGGCAAGCAGCAGGGCAACAACCAGGATGGCTGTCAATGTGAATAATGTGTGCCTGGCTGGATTTTTTTCTTCCTCCGTGACCAACTGCCGCGCAAGCTGCTCGGCATCAATGGGCGAGCCGGGATCGGCAATCTGCGCGTCCGGCACCAGCGCGTCCAGCTCATTCGACACGCGGAATTCGAATGGCTCGAGGGTGCGTTCCGATGTGCGCAAGGCCTCGATCGCGCGGTTGATCGAGTGGTGCTGTTGCAGTGCCGCGGCCACATCCGCGGCGCTGGCATCGAGATGTTCGCCCAGCAGTCGATTGCGCATGGCTGCAATGTTTTCACGAATACGCTTCTCGCCACGGGCCTCAATGGCCAGGTCGCATTCGGAGTCGAGCCCCATGGAACGGTTGTTGAAATTGGATGACCCGACGCGCAACAGCGCGTCGTCGATGACAAGTGTTTTCGAATGCACGTTGATGCACTGCTTTCCCAGACCGGGCGCATGCGGATGATAGACATGCAAGCGGTGGTGACGGTCGACTGCCTGGAGCTGTCTCAGGAGGCGTTCGCGCAGTACATCCATGGTGTTTTGCGACAGCCAGCCAACGGTTTGTTGCGGCAGGATGACGATAATCTCCGGCCCCTGTGCGTCTTCGAGTCGCTTCGCCAGCGCATCACCGACGCTTTGTGACGTGAAATACTGGTTCTCGATATAAATGGTCTCTTGTGCCGCGGCAATGGCGTCAACCAGCAGCTGTTCGACTTCCCGCACTTCTTGCTGATCCTCATATTTGGGCAGGGTGCGGGCAATACCGACCGTAACATCGAGCAGGTCAGGGTCGATGGCAGCCGGCCATGGCGAATTGTCCCCGCCAGGTTCGGGCGCGTCGAGATGCTGCCCCGTCGCCTTGTGCCAGCGCTCGCGGGCAAGCGTACCGAGCGCCCCGGCAATGGGTCCGCCAACCATCAGTTGAACATCATGATAGGGCTGTGGAATCGGGCCGTCCCGGTCCCGGCGTCGTGGATCATCGGCCTTGTGTTCAGGTGTATCCCATCGGCCAAGGGCGAAATCCAGGCCGCCGACAAAGGCGACGCGATCGTCGATGACGACAACCTTCTGGTGATGCGATGCGCCTGGCGGATAGTGGTCATCGAGTCGAAAATGCAGGTGCTCGTGGGTCGTCCAGTCCAGCTTGTAAGAAGGCAGCCATTCTCGGTCGGCCGCAAAAATCATCGCGAAATCCCAGTCCAGGACATGGATTTGCAGTTGCTCCCTGCGACCGGCCAGGGCGTCGAGAAAGTCTCGCAGGTTGACAGGGAGTCCGTCATCGACGGGTTCCCGTTCGAGCCTGAAACTGCCGTCGATGTCCCAGCCGATAATCAATATCGATCGTTCGGCAAGTTTTGCACTTTCCCGGAAGGCATGGAAATAATTTGCGCCATCTACCAGCATGCTGACGCGGTCGGCGTGTTCGATGCGCCAGCAGTTCTTTTGCGGCTTCAGGATTGCAGGCGTACTCATTGCTGTATGTGCTGTGCCGGGATCCGGCCGGGCAGGTCCCGGGCATGCAAACTCAGTGTGACTGCCGGCTCGTGGTCCATGATGGTCTCCTGCGAAGTGCGCCGGGACGTGGCATGCGCGTGCGTGTGTCATCTTTACACGGTGCGGCTGGCAATGCCCCGTCAGGGTCGCGCTGCATGATGCAAGTCCTGTTTGTGGCTGTGTAACGTATTACACCACCGGGAGGCATTGCAAAACAGCCGTGACAGGATTTTCAGCTGACGCCATAGTGCGGGTGTTGCGCGCTTGTGGCATTGAGAAATTTCAATGCATGTTCTGCCTGCGGCTCATACAGTCTGTGCATTGCTGTCCGGGCAGGACAATCCAGTAACAGACAAAAAATATTGAGGCTAGCGATGCCGGGTCCGCCTGAAAGCTATCACACCATCTTCCAGCGGATTGCGCGCAGCCTTGTTGCCGGACTCGCCGCGACGGCCGTACTCTGGGTGCTGAAGCTCAGCAGGGATTCTGTGCCGCAACTTGAAACAAGCCGCTTTCTTGATCGTGTCGCAGCGGCGACAGCAAAGGCAACGGGTCTGCCGGATCCCCTCATGAACGGCTGGATATGGCACTGGGTGGTCGGGACCCTGTTGTGGGGAACGCTGTTCGGTATCATGCTGCCGATCCTCCCCGGCAATCGCTACTGGCTCAAGGGGTGTGCTTTTGGCGTGATAGCCGGGTTGTTGACCATGTTGATGGTGATGCCGCTGGCCGCTGCGGGTTACTTCGGCATGGAGCTTACCTACCTGGACCCCGTGGTCTCTCTCGTCTACCACATGATTTACGGCGCGACGCTGGGTGTGGCCTACGCTTTCCTCGCGGGCGTGCACGGCAAGACACCCTGACAGGTCATGACAGGTCACGGGAAGTGAATCCGGACAATGGGGGTGCCAGAGGGGGCAAGCGACCGGGGTTCCCGCCGCTATTCTCTGCTGGACCCGGCAGTTACATTATCCGGGCGCACGGCAAGCCGGTGCCTGTTGTCACGCCGCGCCATGCCTGCAACTCCATGGCCCGGTTGCCCGGGACCAGGGGGTCACTGCGTAGCCGAATCGGTTGCCTCCTCGATGTCGTCTCCCGCCTCTTCCAGTTTATCCATGGCCTTGTCCCCGGCATCATCTGCCTTGTCCTGCATCGTTTCGACCGCTTCGTCGATTTGCTCGCCCGCCTGTTCGGCAGGACCTTCTTTTTCGCAGCCCGCCAGTGTAAACACAAGAATACCGGTTGCAAGCAGGGCGATTGACTGGCTGAGTTTCATGCTATGTCTCCTTGATGTTGGGCGGCACTGTCACTGACAGGACAGTTGCCATGCGGGTAAATGCTGGCTTTGAAAGGCAGCTGCGCATTCACGGATGCCGTGCCGATGGTAGTACCTAATGCGATGCCATGCCAGCCAGGGATAGATTTATACACGTGGTGGACGCCGCGAACCTGATATCAGGGCTATCAGGAAGATGACGAGAAAGATGAAAAACAGGATTTGTGCCACCGATGACGCGGCGCCGGCAATGCCACCAAACCCCAGTATACCGGCCACGATTGCGATGATAAAAAACACAGCAGCCCAGTAAAGCATGTCACACTCCTTTGGCACGGTAACGAACCTGACTGTCCCGAAGTTCCAGTAGATTCAATCCATTGCCTGTACAGGCTAGCAAGGCAGGTGTGGCTAAACATTGAAATATCGCAATCCCGCCAGCAAGCCACTATGCAGGCTCGCGGCAGGAATAGTATCGCAGCGGCAGACAGGGTTCCGGTTTTGTCCGCAATTCGCTGTGCACACGCCTGTCTATGCATGGCATCCGCCAGGGTCGGGTTGAGAAACTGCTGGCAGGAGTGCTGAATATTTGCACGCACGTCGTTGACATCCAGGCGGTTGTGCAAAATGCTGCGAGGCCTGGGTGCAGGCTGGTGCCTGCGGCAGGTTAAACCCGCGACTGCCTGTATCACCCGAATGCCAGGCTGGCCTCGCAGCTGCAGCCTGTCATCAAGGCATTAACCGTATTCATCCGCGTGAGGTGGCGACCTGAGACCAAGGATACGTGACAGCGCGAGGGGGTATGACTGGTTTTCGAGGTCCTCGAGCCGCATGGCCGATCGGGACGCCAGGATTGCCTGCGGATCCACGGACTCAATGGCAATCGATTCGATGGCGGCGCCATTGACCAGCAGCTGGTCAAATTCGGCGTGGCAGGCCGGCAGGGTATAGCGAAACCTGCGTTTGAAGACATGGGCGAGAACCAGTTGCCCTGCAGTTTCTGTAGTGAACCGGGGCAGGTCATCCAGGGAAAGCAGGGCCGCCGGGTCGCGGCCCTGACCCAGGGTATAACCCGGATTCAAGATGCCTTCTATGGTGTCGGGCGCGACCGGGAACGCCCACTGGCCTGCCGGTTGCCAGCGTTGCAGCCCCTGGTGATGTTCAATGAGTCGTTTAAGCTCCAGCCTGCCGTGGCGAACCTTGAGGTTCGTGCCGGCATCAATGCCACGGCCGAGCAGATAGATTTCCCGGCTCTCGCTGATCGACTCGCATGGGGCAGTGTCACGCATGCGTTGCTCGGCCATGCCGAGGCTGGCTCCGAAGACGCGAAATTCAAATCTCGGCTCAGTGGCGTCCATTGCCACGCTGTGCGCCGCCGGGTGCTGGTGATGTGCAGCTTTTCAAGGTCTGCTCCTGTGCAGGGAATCCGCAGCCGCCTTGCAATGATTCGGCAGCAGCGTCATGGCCGCGCCGGGATCGATCCCGCTGCTGTGGGGGCATCAGCAACGGTTTTATTCTGCAGCGGGCCATGCCAGCCTGATTCGGCATACCGGGCGCAGCGCATGCCACGTGGCATGCGGCGGCCGGTGCCGGCAAACCGCAGGACTATTTGTCACGGGTCGACCCGGAAACCGGCTGTTTGGTATCAGTCTGTTCACGGATAACGCGCTATGCGAATCCTGCCCGCTCGGGCGTACGCCGGCGTGAGGAATGATAAAAGCTGACCCCCTTGCTGGAATGGCGGGGCGGTGTGGCCGGGAAGCGCCTAGCCACCCCGGCTGGCATCATCCGGCAACTCACCCAGTGCATGTTCGTAGGGGTGGTTTAGCGGTGTGTTGAGAAATGCCTCCCTGGTCTCTTCAGACTCGAAATAAATGGTCAGCTTGCCGTCTTGCAGGTGCGGGTGACTGCTGACGTCGCTGATGTCGTGCCCTGTGATGGGATCAATGGTATTGATCATGTGATCCGGTTCATGCAGGCGGTGACTCGGTTCGCGGTCACGGGGCAACGGACTGCTTGCCACCCAGTTGAGGTCCCCGAAGCGCAGCGCCGCGGTGTCGTTTTCTGATCTCTGTACATTCATGGTGTTAACTCCTGTGTCTGTGAGTAATGTGTCTCCGTCCTGATCCGGGGTGCGTCAGGCATGCAGTGCCTCAACCTGCCAGCTTACGCCGCCGGCGACAGCCTCGGGGTGGTGTTTGTGCACGCGTGACTCGACGTACTTGACCCTGCTGGCAGGAACGTCAATCATCAGCAGGATTTCGCCGTGACGCAGCGCATCCTGGAATTCCGACAGGTGCACATCCGGGATACGGCGGGTAAATTCCTCGCCCAGCAAAAATGTCATCAGCATCACGGCGGCCGGCAGCAGCAGCCAGTACCAGGTGACCTGCAGGTATGCCAGCACGACCAAGGCGAGCAGGGCAACGAAAAATACCAGCAGGTTTCCGTACCAGAACACGGCTTCCAGTCGTGCACTGAAATCGTTGCGCTGCCGGCCAGACGCCCGCGGTAGATCCTGCAGGTCGAGGCCAGGTTTTGAAAGGGCGTGCACCCGGTCAGGTGTCACGCCTGTCCTCAGCAACTCGCTGACCACGGACCGCGCATGCATGACGTCCGGTAGCAGGAAATAGAGTCTTCTGTTCATGCTGACCTCCCGGGTTGTTCTACATGTAGGCCTTGGCCTCTTCACCGGGATCGGGAAGTCCGGCGATGCGCCATGCCTCCCGTTCACTGCGAAACAGGTTTTCAATACAATGCCTTTCCAGGTGATGTTCGTTGCACAGGTGACTGAATGCGGGAGGTGCCGTACCGAAGCGGTGATAGTGCTCCCGTAGTGCATGGATGATTGCCCAGTGGTCCGGGGTCAGTTCCGGCACACCGTCATTGCGCGCAATCACCCGGGCAAGCTCTTCGGTCCACGTTTCCGGATCGCAGAAAAATCCCTCCTGGTCCAGCAGGGTTTCAATTTCCGCTGTTGCTGTGTTGGGTGTGTTCATAACCTCACTTCCTCAAAATACTCTGCGGTATATGGATGATGTCACTGCATGTTGCTGTTCCGTCGGGTTATAGGTCCGTCAAAAAAGTAACCGTTACAGCATGATGCAGATGCATTAGTAACATGCCGTTACGTCGAGTCCCTGACCACGGGTATTGCTGTTACTCATAAACGTAGAAAACCCGAGTAAATTGGTCAAGTAATCTGGGAGAGATATTCCATGAGGGTAGGTGAGACAGGCACAAGGTTGGTCCTGTCCCGGCATGGGTGGCAACGGTAGCTGTCTGCCGCGAATATCACTATCGGGACAGGGTCATGACACATCAGTAGCAACCTGTCTGCGTCAGAAAGCTCTCGATGGTTCAGTCCGGTTGTGTCCGGGTATACCGATCGAAAAAAATACGCACCAGGTCGGAGCGCGTGACCATGCCGAGCGCCCGGCGCGCCTCATTACAGACGACGACACGTTTGACACTGTTCCGCTTCATCACTTCGATTACATCATGCAGGTCCTGTTCAGG
>JASFOC010000138.1:0-6517 GCA_050116715.1 Gammaproteobacteria bacterium | reverse complement strand
TGCCGTCAGACACTACCCGGACACCGGGGACGCAGCGATCGAGCTGCAGCAAGGTGACGAGATGGGCAGGTTCAACATGGGATCGACCGTGATACTGCTTTATGGCGAGGAGCGGGTAGCCTGGCAGTCCGGTCTGCAGGCCGGAACAGCAGTGCAACTGGGTGACCGCCTGGGCCGGATACGGAGCTGAAAATATTTCATCCTGGCTGTTAACCAAACGGGGGGTTCCGCGTTACTGCTTCATGAGACAAACCACAAAGGAGACGTTCTCATGAAAACCGCTACACTGCTTCAATCCTTCCTGCTTGCCGCAGGCCTGATGCTGGGCGGCATTCCCGCCGTCCAGGCGGATCGTCCTCATTCGGATGCGCCGGCTCACGGGAATTATCACAACCTGCAACACAACAAGCATGGCTCTGGCCATACGCCCTGGTGGTCTTCCAGCCGCCACGGAAAACACAACCCGAAAAACCATGGAAACCACGGCCGGGATAACGGGCTCAGGTACAGACACTGGCTGCATGACCGGCACGGTGACCATGGCGACAGGCATAAGTACGGCGACAGCCTGTGGCATGATAGGCACGATGGCCATGGCGATCGCTGGAAGCATGGCAAATACGATGGCCATGATGACGGGCATGACCATAAGGACTACAAGAAGCATGGTAAGCGCGAGGGTTGGGACGATGCCGGGCGCAAGGGGCACCGGTCCCGCTCCTCTGGTATCCGCTATACTGGCCGTTCGTAGGCAGGATGTCCCGGCACGCTGGCGTGCCGGGACCCACGCCTGCAGTTATCCAGTGCCGCCGGGCGCATGGGTTCACAGAGAAATTCCGGAAGCCGCATACCCGACACCCGCCGTGCGTAGCAAACAGCAGAACAACCAGGCACTGGAACAATTTCTCGCTGCCAGCGAGGACCAGGCATTCTATGTGGCCTACGCTGCACTGTGGGACAGGGAAACGGCACTGGATGTTGTGCAGGAAAGTATGACCCGGCTGGTGGAATATTATCGCGACAAGCCTGCCGAGGACTGGCCCGCGCTGTTTCGCACTGTCCTGAAAAGCAGGATAAACAGCGCCCGCCGCAGGCGGCTGCTCGAGCAGGGGAAATACCGGCTGGTGTCCTTGACAGGACTGTTCCGCTCTCAGCATGATGCGCCTGTTGGTACGATGGATTACGAAATCCCGGACAATCCGCGCGACGATGGTATTACCGCTCCGGAGGTTCAGTACGTTGCAGCGGAAATACGTTCCCGGGTCGCGGATGCGCTGCAATCCCTGTCGGAATTGCAGCGGCAGGTATTCGTCCTGCGCGAGTGGCGCGGTATGAGTATCAGGGAAACAGCCGTAACGCTCGACTGCTCTGAAAACAGTGTCAAGCAGCACCATTTTCGTGCCATGCGGGCGTTACGCGAACAACTGGCGGAGGTGTGGGAGCATGCACAGCCAACAGCATCCTGAATCCGAGCAGCTGGACCAGCTGCGCGCTGGCCTGCTGGACGAACAGCCAGCGGTAAAAGTGGCCCTGGAAGCGCATATTGCCGGCTGTAAAATCTGCCAGGAACGCTGCAACTGGCGCATACTGCATCCTGGCGCAATGGGCCCCGATCTCGACAGCATTGCCCTGCAGCAATCGCTGCAAAAGGCTCGCCGGCAGGCACTGCAGTCCGGCAGCCGGCGGCGCCACTATGGCTTCGTCCCCTATGCGAGCGCTGCACTGCTATTGATCGGAGTGTCCATCGGCATCTGGACGCTGCAGCCGGATAATGGCAGCCAGCAGCAAATAGCCGCGCAAGACGCCGGGACGGTCCCGGATGTCTACGAGGACCTGGAATTTTACCTGTGGCTGGCGAACCAGGACGACAACGGAAACACAGATGAAGCCCCCGATCCGGACAAAACCTGAGGCACCGTGCTGGCCACGACTGGCAGGCATGCTGCTGATTGCCATCCTGGCGCTGGCGACAACTCCGGCGTATTCGGAATCCGGTGTTTCCTGGCAGGCGCTCAGCAAGGAAGAGCAGTCTGTGCTCGCGAAGTACCACGAGAACTGGTCGAGTCTCAGTCCGGCGCAGCAGCGAAAACTGCGCAACGGCGCGCGTCAATACCTGCAGTTGCCGCCGGATAAACGTGAGGCGGTGGAGCGCAAGCACAGCCAGTATGAAAAAATGTCACCCCGGGAGCGGGAACAACTCCGAAAAAAATACCGCCGGAAGAACAAGGAAGACTAGCCTGGCTGCCAGACGTTACGGGCACCGGCATTCATAGTCCGGTGCAACTCTGCTATGCTTCGTGACCTTTTTCAGGGGCCTCCCGCCAGGAATACAGAGCATGCACCCGATGTTGAATATTGCAGTCCGCGCCGCCCGCAGCGCCGGCAACGTCATTGTCCGTAATATGGACAGGCTTGACAGCATCACCATCCATACCAAGGACCGGAATGATTACGTTACCGAGGTAGACCGGCAGGCGGAACAGGAAATCATCGGTATCCTGCGCAAGGCCTATCCCGACCACGCCATCCTGGCGGAGGAAAGCGGCAACCAGGATGGCAATGACTACCAGTGGATTATCGATCCGCTGGATGGCACCACCAACTACCTGCACGGTTTTCCCCAGTTTTCCGTTTCCATCGCCCTGCGGCACAAGGGTCGCCTGGAACAGGGGGTGGTCTACGATCCGCTGCGACAGGAACTGTTTACCGCAACTCGCGGTGGCGGTGCCATGCTGAACGAGCGGCGCATTCGCGTCAGCAGTCGCCGCACCCTGGACGGTGCATTGTTGGGAACGGGTTTCCCCTTCAAGTCGCAACAGCACCTGGACAGCTATCTGGACATGTTCCGGATACTGTTCCCAAGAACCGCCGGCATACGCCGGGCCGGTTCCGCCGCACTTGACCTGGCGTACGTCGCGGCAGGTCGTTTCGACGGCTTCTGGGAAATCGGTCTCAGCGTCTGGGACATGGCCGCCGGTGTGCTGCTCATACAGGAAGCCGGCGGGCTGTCAGGCAACTTCCTGGGTGGGCATGACTACCTGGAGTCCGGCAACCTGGTTGCCGCCAACCCGAAGCTGTTCGCGGAAATACTGAAGAATATTCGCCCCTGCGTGACGGCCGGTCTGGGCGGATCCTGACACCACCTGACGGGCGGTTCACTGCTGTAATGGCCCGCACTTCCGGAAGCAGATGCCAGACCGGGAAGCCCCCTGCCATCCGTTCACAACGGTTCAAGTTTGCGCTACCTGCGCCGATTCCAAGTCAACATCGGGCGCGCGTCACACACCTCGGTGAGCAGCGTTGCCAGCAACCGGCAGAGAGGAGGAAGCAGTGCATAACAAGCTGAACAGCAAGAGAATCAATGGAGCCGCCCTGGAAATGATCATGCGTGACGTGCTGGATGGCATGTTCGATTTCACACACCAGGCATGTCGCGGCAGCGAGATCGCCAGAATGGAAATAATCGCTGTGGAAAAAGCACGGAACAGCAGCGATCCCAGACCTTCGGCCACCGTCATCAAGTTTCCTGACAAACCCACTACCAGTTAAGCCCCCGCCCTGCACGACAGGGTCGCTACAGCCGACCTGAATCAGATTTTACTGCCCTCGCCTTCCTCTTCCTTCTGCACAGGCATCAGGTCTGCCTTGCTCACGCCCAGTGCCAGGGCTGCCGTGCTGGCCACGTAAATCGACGAATAGGTACCGACAACCACACCCAGTATCAACGCACGGGAAAAGGCGTGAATCACCTCCCCGCCGAACACAAACAGGGAAATCAGTACCAGCAAGGTCGTGAGTGAGGTCATCATCGTGCGTGCCAGCGTCTGGTTGATTGACGTGTTAATGACTTCGATGGGTGTCCCCTTGCGCATCCTGCGGAAATTTTCGCGAATACGGTCGAAAACCACGATCGTGTCGTTTAGCGAGTAGCCGATAACGGCAAGCAGTGCCGCCAGCACGGTGAGATCGAAATCGAACTGGAAGATGGCAAAAATACCGACGATTATCGTCACGTCGTGCACCAGTGCGATCACCGCGCCGGGTGCAAAGCGCCACTGGAATCGCACGATTATGTAGACGAGGATGCCAATCAGGGCATAGATCATGGCAAGGCCGCCCTGTTCGGTAAGTTCTTCACCAACCTGCGGACCGACGAATTCCACCCGCCGCATTTCCACGCCGGCCGTCTGCTGCCGCAATGCTGCCAGAACGTCCTCGCTCAGCTGGGCGCTTTCCTGTCCGGCCTTGGGGGCGATGCGTATCAGCACGTCGCGTGAGGAGCCGAAATGCTGCACCTGTACCTGCTCGAACTCGGAATCCGCCAGTGCGGTGCGCACGTCCTCGAGGTCTACCGGATCAGGATAGCCCACCTCGATCAGGGTGCCACCGGTGAAATCAATGCCGAAATTGAGACCATTCGTCACCAGCGCCCCTACTGATATAACCACGAGGAGGGCCGAAAACACCATGGCGATGTGACGCTTTCCCATGAAGTTAATGGAAAGCTTTTCCTTGAAAATCTGCATTTTTATTTCATCCTGAATGCGGTCAGATCAACAGGTGCTTGAGACGCCGGCCACCATAGATCAGGTTGATCACGGCGCGGGTACCCATGATGGCGGTAAACATCGAAGTCACAATACCTATCGACAGGGTTACCGCAAAACCCTTGATCGGCCCGGTGCCATAGCTGAGCAGCACGATAGCCGCGATCAGGGTAGTGATATTGGCATCGGCAATGGTTGAAAAGGCCTTTTCATAACCGGCCTGGATACTGGCATGGGGACTGTTGCCGTTGCGCAGTTCCTCGCGTATGCGTTCGAAAATCAGCACATTCGCGTCAACAGCCATACCCACCGTCAGCACGATGCCGGCAATACCCGGCAGGGTCAGTGTGGCCTGCAGCATGGACAGGATGGCCACGATCAGGACCAGGTTCAGCGCCAGTGCGAGGTCCGCGACCAGCCCGAAGACCCGGTAATAAACGGCCATGAAGACCAGCACGGCAACAAAGCCGATCATGACCGAGTTGAAGCCCTGCTTGATATTGTCCTTGCCCAGGCTTGGGCCCACCGTACGTTCCTCGACAATGTCGATGGGTGCGGCCAGCGCACCGGAACGCAGGATCAGGGCAAGTTCATGGGCCTCGCTGGAACTGTCGAGTCCCGTCGTCTGGAAGCGCTTGCTGAAGACATCACGTATGGTGGCGATACTGACAACCTCTTCCACCTTCTTGGTTGTCTTGATGGGCTTGCCATCGACCAGTTTGGTTTCCGTGCGGTTTTCGATGAAGACAACGGCCATGGGCTTGCCGACGTTTTCCTTGGTGAATTTGAGCATGCTGCGGGCGCCCTTGGAATCCAGCATGACAGTGACGTTCGGGGTGCCGGACTGCTGGTCGAAACCGGAGCGGGCATTGATGATCTGGTCACCCGTCGCAATGACCGACTTCTTCAGCAGTACGGGGTTGCCGTTGCGTTCCCGGTACAGACGCGAACCCGCCGGCACCTTGCCTGCCAGGGCCTGCTCGATGTCGTGTTCGACATCGACTGCACGGTATTCCAGCGTTGCGGTGGCGCCGAGAATGCGCTTGGCCTGGGCAGTATCCTGGACGCCCGGCAGCTGCACAACGATGCGCTGGGTCCCCTGTTGCTGTATCACCGGCTCCGCCACGCCCAGTTCATTGACGCGGTTGCGCAGCGTCAGGATGTTCTGTTGCAGGGCAAACTGGCGTATTTCCCGGATCTCCTGTTCATTGGGACTCGCGAACAGGCCGATTCTTTCACCCTCGTCGAAATCTTCGAGCTGCAATGTCGGGGATTCCTTGCGGATCACGTCGTGGGCCTTGTCCCGGTCCTCCGCGCTTCTGAAAAGGATGCGCACGCCGCCAGCCTCGGCACGAATACTGGCATAGCGAATCTTGGCTTCGCGCAGGATAGTCCGCAACTCTCCTGTGTAGCGCTCGATTGCCAGGTCGACAGCAGCGTCCATATCGACCTCCAGCAGGAAATGCACGCCGCCACGCAGGTCCAGGCCGAGATACATCGGCAGGGCTCCGAGCTTGTCCAGCCATGCCGGTGTTGCCGGTGCCAGGTTCAGCGCCACCACGTAATCGCTGCCCAGCGCGGATTTGACGTAATCGACGGCCTTTATCTGTGCCTCGGTGTCATTGAACCTGATAAGCAGCCTGTCCTCGCCTGATTCCATGGCCTTGACGGGTATGTTCGCGTTCGCGAGTGTTGCGGCAAGTGACTCTGCAACAGCGCTGTCAACCGTACCCGCGCGCGAGCCGGAGATTTGCAGTGCCGGGTCCTCACCATAGAGATTGGGCAAGGCATAGATTACGCCGACCAGCAGCGTGATCAGGATCAGGATGTATCTCCAGATTGAATACTGGTTCATTGTTGCGAGCAATCCTTATTTGTATGGACCTAGAGTCCCTTGATCGTTCCCTTGGGGACGAGGTTCGCAGCCGCCTGTCGCTGCACCTTGACGGTCACGCCTTCCGCAATTTCCA
>JASFOC010000137.1:0-6523 GCA_050116715.1 Gammaproteobacteria bacterium | reverse complement strand
ACCTGCAGTTCTTCAAGGCCTATGACTGGGACGGCAAGCAGCTTAAGCACGCATTCAGCATCGACTTCCTGGCGGAGCAACTCGGCAGCCCGCACCAGATGCGCTTTGGCGCCAATTCCCTCTACTAGGGATCCCTTGCGGGGAGTGCTGCCGTGAGGTTCAGGACGTGCCGGAAACACCGTGGACGGTTCCGGCTGGTGCTGCTGGGCGCCCTGCTGATCACGCTGGCGGCTCCCGGTGCAGACCATTCCCGGCATCGGGAAGCGGCCGGGCAGCCGCCGGCACCCGGCTACCAGCCGTTGCCCTATGTCGCACCCACGCCGGGCAGCTACGCCCTGCCGGTGCTGGGCGCGGCCACGGATGCACGCTTGCTGGACAGCAGCGGCACAGCACAATCCCTGCACGAGCTGTTCCGCGACCGGGTCGTTGTACTCAGCTTCATGTATACCGCCTGCAGCGACAGCAATGGCTGCCCGCTGGCCGCCTATGTACTGGGCCAGGTGCAGCAGCGGCTTGCGCGGGAGCCGGAACTCCGGGAAGCAGTCCGTCTGATCAGCGTGAGCTTCGATCCAGTCCATGACACCCCGGCGGTACTGCGCGAATACCGCGAGGCCCTGGTGAAACCCGGCAGCGACTGGCGCTTCCTTACGCCGGAATCGGAATCCCGGCTGGCGCCGCTGCTGCAGGCCTATGGGCAGAGCCTGAAGCGGGAAGTCGATGCCGACGGCAAATTCACCGGCAGCTGGTCGCATATCCTGCGTGTTTACCTGATCGACCGTTCGGCGCGCATCCGCAACATCTATACCGTATCTTTCCTGCATGCGGACACCCTGGTCAGCGACATCAGGACGCTGCTGTTGTCCGAAAGCGTCGCCGTGCAGCCTGACGCCATGCCGGGTGATACTGCGGACAGTCATGCGGGTGCAACTGCGGATTACGGCCGCCCCTCGAGCAGCCTGGCCAGCCGCCAGGGCAAGGCGGCGGACCTGCTCGAGTTCGTCACACAACCGCCGCTGGGCCTGCCCGCGGTCCCGGAAGCCGCCGGCTATCCCGTTACCCGCCCCAGGGTGGCGCTGGGTCGCAAGCTGTTCTATGACCGCCGGCTGTCACACAACAATACGATTTCCTGTGCCATGTGCCACGTACCGGCGCAGGGCTTCACGGTGAACGAGATGGCCACAGCCGTGGGAATCGAGGGGCGCAGTGTGCGCCGCAATGCACCCACCCTGTACAACGTGGCCTATGCAAGTCGGCTGTTCCATGATGCCCGCGAGACTAGCCTGGAGCAGCAGATCTGGGGCCCGCTGCTGGCTGCCAATGAAATGGGCAACCCGTCGGTTGGCTACGTGCTCGAACGCATCCGCGCACTGCCGGATTACCAGGGCCTGTTCGAGGCGGCATTCGACGGCACGGGTCCCGGCATGGAAACCCTGGGGAAAGCGCTTGCCGCCTACCAGCGCACCCTGGTCTCGGCCAACAGCCCCTTTGACCGCTGGTATTACGGTGGACAGGCGGATGCACTGACGGCGGCTGCGGTGCGCGGCTTCCGCCTCTTCAGTGGCAAGGCGGGCTGCAGCCACTGTCACAGCATCACTGCGACACATGCCCTGTTCACCGACAATGCGCTGCACAACACCGGCATCGGTTACAGGGCCAGCTTCGGCAAGCCGCTGGCAGCAGGCAGGGAGGTCGCCGCCGACGTATCCCTGCGGTCTGCCCGTGCCCTCCCGGTAACGGGAAACGACCTGGGCCGGTATGAAATCACCCTGGATCCCGCCGACCGCTGGAAGTACAGGACCCCGTCCTTGCGCAATGTCGCGCTCACCGCACCCTATATGCATGACGGCTCGCTCGGTAGCCTGCAGGCCGTGGTGGCGTTCTACAATGCCGGCGGCATCAGCAATCCGGAACTGGACCCCCTGCTCGGTCCACTGGATCTCACCCCCTCCGAACAGGATGACCTGGTTGCCTTCCTGATGTCCCTGACCGGGGATAACGTCGATGTCATTGTCGCGGATGCCCTCGCCACCCCCGTAGGCGACCCGTGAGCGGCCCTCCCCCGGATTGCAGCGGCCCTGTGCCCGGAAAAACCCTGCGTCAGCAACCCTGCGGCCCCCGCCCGGGCGCTGGGCAAGGCGGATTTCTTTCGGGTAGAATGCGCCGTCTCTCGCAATCCATTCCCTGTAAATGATGGAACGTATCCTGGAAAACATGCTCTACGCCAGCCGTTGGGTGCTCGCGCCCATCTACCTCGGTCTGAGTATCGCCCTGCTGTTGCTGGGCATCAAATTCTTCCAGGAAGCCCTGCACACCCTGCCGCTGGTACTGGAACTGAAGGAAGCCGACCTGGTACTGGTCACGCTGTCGCTGGTGGACATGGCGCTGGTTGGCGGCCTGCTGGTCATGGTCATGCTCAGCGGCTACGAGAACTTCGTCTCCCGCATCGATGTATCTGAACAGACCGAAAAGCTCTCCTGGCTGGGAAAGCTGGACTCCGGATCACTGAAGCAGAAGGTAGCGGCCTCCATTGTGGCAATTTCCTCCATCCACCTGCTGAAGGCCTTCATGGCAGTGCAGGAGGTCAGCAATGACAAGCTGATGTGGTACGTCATCATCCACCTGACCTTTGTCCTGTCCGCGCTGGGCATGGCCTACGTGGACCGCATGAACCGGATCAGCGGCGTCAAGACACATTAGGTCCGGCGACGCGCTTCCCGTGCCAGCCGCAGTGACGCGTAGCCAGACCGGAGGCGGGTTATCCATTCCCGATCTGAACAGCGTGACAGGCAGGCCTGCAGCACGCCCGTTTCCAGTGCACGCCCCCTTCAGACGGGCCCTGATAATCCACAAAACCTGTGGATAAGTATGTGGACAAGTACAGGGATAACCCCCCGCAGGCCCGAAAAACAAAGGCTTTTCATTAAATTGGTCACTTTTTGACCAATACATTCAATGCGTTATATATTAGTAGCTTACACAAGAATACTCGAAACTTAATCACATATTATACCCTTATTATAGATTTTTCTTATGTCTAGATTGGTGCGGTGAATATCTTTTCGCTGGACCGACTCTAAATTCAGCCGGATGTCAATAAGTAAATACCTTAAATTTTGACTGATCATTTATTGCCGAAGCACTGCATGACCGGCCAGACCCGTCCCAATGGTGTCGACGTCCCGCCACATCGTTGCGCGCATCCAGATCGTAGTGGCCAGTCAGTCAGGGGATCTGTCAGCCTGGCGACTCCGCAAAAAATCCAGCGGATGGGCCGGATCCACGCCTTCCATAAACGGCAGCGCACGCTCCTCGTGGGTCAATTGATACACAAGACCGATCCAGTTGCCCACGATACCCTCCGCAGTGTCATGCCAGGTGTTATCGACACGCCCGGCCACGAGGGCCTCGGGGAAGACCGGCGGCTCCTCGCCCCGCTCGCGCGCCAGGTCAAGGCGGTTGCGGTATTCGTCGAGAATCGCACGTTCGCGTGGCTTGAAATAGTTGTCAGGGAAAGGCGGATAATCATCGCGCTCACCGGCGGCATAACGCAGCACCTCGCGCTTGTATTCCTTCAGCAGTGACACCGTGTCGTACTCCGGATGCCCCTGGAAATAAACCACACGGATGCCATCCGCGCTGACGGCAAGATGCACACCTGCAATATCGCTCTCGGCCAGCACCTGCAGCCCGGCCGACTCGAACTGCTCGCGGCTGATGGCATTGAAGCGCGAATGCGGCACGTCAAACCGGGTATTGACATCGTTCACCAGCGGGTGTGCCGGATGCAGCACGCGATGCGGGAAAACACCCCAGCGTTTCGCCGGCAGCGGGGTACGGTGCTTGCCATGATGAAACTGCATCACCGCGTGCGTGGCAAGACAGGAGCACAGCACCGAGGTGACGTTTTCCACGGCCCAGTCGACCACCTCGTTCAGCGGCTGCCAGAAAGGTTCCTGCGACAGGTCCGGGTGGCTGACATTGGCACCCGTAATGATGAGCGCGTCCAGCCCCTCGGCGCGGACCTGCTCGAAGCTGTCGTAATACGCTGCGATGTGCGCCTGTGCCTGGCTGCCGCGCGGCAGCTCCGGCAGGGTGAAGGGATGCAGGTAGAACTGCGCAATCGGGTTGCTTTCGCCTACCAGCCGGAAAAACTGCCGCTCGGTTGCGGCCAGTGCCGCATCCGGCATCATGTTGAGCACGCCGATATGCAGTTCCCGGATGGTCTGGTGCACGGCACGTTGCGGCGTCAGGATCGTCTGCCCCTCCTGGCGCAGGCGCGCGAAGGTCGGCAGGTCATTGTGGGCCACGATAGGCATAACGTCCTCGTTGTCTCGCGTTAGCGCGCAGCCGCGCAGCAACTCGCGGCTGACACATCACACCGGCAGTGCCTCATGCAACCGCAGTGCGGTTAATGGCACTCTCCAGCAGCTCGAGAAAATCCTGTTCGTCGCGCACCGCCGCCACCTCGTGTGAGGTCACCGTGTAGCCGTGCGGTTCGGCGATCGCCTGGTAGCGCGGCAGGCGCGAGTGAAACAGGCGCGGGAACACCCAGCTGCAGAAGTCATCCGGCTCGACCTGGGCGGCGTATTCCAGGCCGCGCAGTTCCAGGTAGTGGCGTAACTGTTCGTCCAGGAACGCCGGCCGGTAATACAGCGGCTTGGGGTTCGTCTGAGCACGGGTGATGAGCGCATCCTCCTCGGATTTCTCGGTGACCCGGATATACAGTATCAGGGTATGCTGCACCAGCAGGTCGAGTACTCCGGGATCGTCCAGTTCACACAGGCTGCCCCCGACGTCGTTAACGAAATTCGCATAGCCATAGATCGCATGCGCCCGGCGAATGAACTTGGGCACATCGTGCATGGCCGCAATTTCCGACTCGCGGTACAGCGCCTGGCGCCGGCTGAACTCCTCCAGCGGCACCCCGCCGAGTTCCGGGTTGCCCAGCTTGCCGACAAAGCTCAGCACCGGGCCGAGGTCGTCGACCTTGATGTTGTTGCGGATGTAGATCCAGTCACGGCGCAGCAGGTCGCGCAGGAACGGCGCCTGCATGGCCTGCTGCTTGATCAGGTCCATGATGGGCTCGTCCAGGTAGCGCGTACCGATCCGGTAGTCACCGGAGTAGTGAAACCAGTGGTGCCGGCGCAGCAGCATCGACAAATGGGTCTTGCCAACACCGGACATGCCCAGCAGGGTCACGCTCTTGTGCTTCCAGGCGCGGAATTCCTCAATGGTGAATTTCATACTGCCAGCTCTGGGATGAAAACAGGGGTGGAGTTTAACCGAAACGGCTGGCGACGTCAGAGTCCGGGCAGCGCCGACGCCAGCCCGAACCATCGCGCCGCAGCGCGCTGCGACAGCTACACGCTGGCAGGCGCAGGCAGCATCCGAAGTATCAGTCCCAGGGTTCCCAGTCACCCGCCGGCGTCAGCGGCTCGATCACCAGGTCGCCACAGGGATGCCCGACACAGCAGAGCCCCTTGCCGGCCTGCACATCCTCATCGAACAGGGCCATGGGGTCACCGTCCGGGTATACGATACGCCCCGCGATCACGCGACTGATACAGACGCCGCAAATCCCGCTGTCACAGCCGTACGGGATGACTACACCCTGGCGCTGCGCAGCCTGCAGGATGGTTTCGCCTTCCTCTACAAGGAAACGTTCGCCGGTCGTACTGAGGGTGACGGTACAGGTCATGCTGAAGTTCGCGGCGCTCCGGCCGGCCTGTATCGGATCATAGCCACGAAGGCAACTCAGCCAGCCGGCCCGGCCTGATGCAGGGTTAGCTGGGTGAACGGGATCTCCCAGTGATATTCATTGCAGGCCTCGACACACCAGCGCTGTATGGCACGGCGCAGCCGGTTATAGAGGTCGGCCAGTTCACCGTCGAAGTCGGCGATCACTACCAGGTCCAGCGACGAGGTGTTGGCACGCTCGAACTCGACCCGCAGGTTGAGCAGTTGCTCGCCGTAGCCCTCCTCGCCGGCACGTTTCTCCACGTGGCTACGCAGCAGTTCGGGGATGCTGCTGACGCTTTCCCGCTGCAGGTTGTAGCTGATGCCGATGGTTTCCTTCAGGCGGAAGTTGCGTGACAGGTTGAGCGGCGACTGTCCGAGGAAATCAGCGGTCGTATAGGTGCGGTACGCCCCGCCGCGCGCGACCAGCTGCACCAGTTCCTGGGAAATCCCGATGACCTTGCCGCGCATGCTGTCGCTCAGCAGCACCCAGTCACCCTGCACGCAGGGGAACCAGGGCTCGCCCTTTTGCAGTGGCCGCGATTTCAGGTCCACCAGGTCATCGATGCGCACCCGCTGGGTGAGGCCTGCCACCGGATTTTCCAGCAGGCTGAAGATATTGATGTACTTGACACGCCATGGCAGGCCGTCCAGGTCGATGCGCTCACCCTCGCGCACGGAACCGACATTGAGAAACAGCTGCACCTGCTGCCAGTAACGCGGCAAGGCCTGGCGCAGGGTCAGGCCGATGCCCAGCAACAGCAGGATGCCGAGACTGAACAGCACC